>JBDZWB010000005.1:0-18573 GCA_040255975.1 Nitrosopumilales archaeon | reverse complement strand
TCGACAGGCATGTCGACTATGCAACCGACGCTGATGCCGTGCTTTTTGTTTATTGGATCAACACTTGGGTACCTGTTGCCGGAATCGCGGGCCAGGATGCAGTTCATTGGTTTTTTGCCAGCGGCTATTCTGGCCTTGTTGACAGGGTGGTCTCGCAACAGCTGCACCACCTGCGTCGTGAACTCGTTTAGCATCTTGGCAGCAGTCCTTGCCTGTTCGCTGTTCTCCTCCGCAGTTGATTTTTGCACAAACATTTCGCCTGATGTGTCCTTTGCTATGCCCATGCCGTCAACTTTGTCGTATGCCGGGTCGGTGTTGGTTATCTTGTCTGAAAGCTTCATCTTGGCGTGTCTCAGCCTGATGACAACGCGGTGTGCCACCGTCGGCTCTAGCGCCACGGAGGCATCCTTGTCGCTGAACCTGATGTTGTCGCGCAGGGTCTTGCAGACCGCCTTGGCCTCTTCAATGGAAATTATCCTGCCAGCCCGCCTGTCGACTATCTTTAGCTTGTCGTCTACCGTCGCAAAGTTGCCCCGGAGCGCAAGGTCGCCATCGTGAAAGTCGATGTTGCAGCCTATCGACTCGATGACTCCTCTGCCGACATAGCTTCCGTCCTTGAAGCTGTAGCCAAGCATGTTGAAAACTGCGATGTCGGACTGGGGCGCAATGCCCTTGCCGACGCTAATGACCCTGCCCATTACACCGTTCCTTGCCAGAGAGTCAAGGTTCGGGGTATATGCTGCCTCAAGCGGCGTCAAGTCGTTCAAGGACGGGTGGGGAAGGTCGCCAATGCCGTCAAGCAAAACGTAGACTAGCCTGATGTCTTTCATATCGACGAAAGAGCCCTTGGTCAATTTATTGTTTGTGAGATGATCTTGCAGAACTCTTGCGCTTGTAATAGGAAAAGTATTTTCTCAGACCCCTCATATACGGCTCGACGATTTCAAAGACTTCATTGTCTTCTTCCTCTGTCAGCTGGCGTCTGTTCCTCTCTAGCACCATGCCTTCTGCCAGTCCCTTGTAGTAGCCTATCCTGTGGCCGTAAAGAAAGTCATGTGCATGGTCGCACTTCCAAGTTCGCTTCAACTTTGGAACGCGGCTTTTCGGAACTTTTGGAGCTTCCAAGTCGTTTTCAATCACCGTTTCAATGACGTTTCTGATGTCCTTGTCAAGGGGCATTTGCTGACTCTGCCACCGTCTCTGACAAAAATCTATCCATCTTTAATAACGAGAAAGTGCAATTTTCCGTATTGGAGCAGTGCATTTTCTGCCAACGCACTGTCGTAGACGACAAGGGCGAAAAGACCGAGGATTTTGGAATAGAAAAACGCGGGCGGCACGTCTGTCAGCGATGCATGAAGGCTCTAGAATTTTCGCTTGGCAACTGATCTTATACAGAACCTTTAATTAAAAGCAACAAGAGCATTTTCAAGAGAAAGAGTTGGGAGATCTTCGCAAAGACTACGTCCTTGACAAATTTGTTGTCGTGCCAGAAACGAGTCAGGCTGCCGGCGAAAAGTCTGACGGCACAAAGTGCCCATACTGCCCTGGCAACGAGTCAATGACCGAGCCGGCATTACTTGCATTGGTCGTGCAGGACGGAATGCTCCAGCGCCTATCCGACAGCGAAGACACTGTGATAGAGGACTGGTCTGTCAGGGTCTTCCAGAGCAAGAACCCCGTGGTCGCCACTGGCGCGACTACAAGCTATAGCGACAAGCCGCTCTACAGCGAGCCAGCATACGGGTACCATCAGATAGTGGTGGCCACGCCTGAGCACAAGCAGAGCCTCTCTCAAATGTCAGTAGAGCAATGGGGCAATGTGCTCGTCGTAATTCAGGACCGGGTGAGGTGGCTCTACACACAAAAGAGCGTGACCTATGTTTCCATTTACGTAAACAGCGGAGCAGGCGCAGGGGCGCACATACCGCACCCGCACCTTAACATTGTGACATTTTCGACAATACCTCCCGTAATAGAGCAGGAGGCCGAAGGTTCGCATAGGTTCATGAATGAAAACGGCAACTGTCCTGCGTGCAACATAATAGGTGTCGAGTCAAGTGGCCCCCGGCAGATCCTTGCCACGGACAGCTTTTTGGCCTTCTGCCCTTGGGCGCCGACCTATCCATACGAATTCTGGATCTACCCGAAAAGGCATATCACGTCGTTCGCAAAGATAACACAAAAAGAGATCAACGACTTGGCGCTGATGCTCCGGGCGACCCTTGGAGGCATGTCAAAGGCACTCAAGGATACACCCTTTAACTTGGTATTCCACCTATCCCCCGAGAAAAAGAACAGCCGCCAGATCCACTGGCATATCGAAGTTTATCCTCAGCTGGGCACTTGGTCGGGTTTGGAGCGGGGCTTTGGAGTTTTCGTCAACAACATCAGGCCAGAAAAGTCTGCCGAGATATTGGGCTCGGCTAGCAGAAAAGAGCTGGCCAGCCTAGTCGGCATAGTATGATTCAGTTTCTTGAACTGGTCAAACATCCACATTGAACATTATCGTGTTGTCAGTCGTCTGAAAGTCCGCCCACTTTGCACCCAGATCCTGAAACACGAACTTGAACAGTTCTGCAAGATAGATTGACCATCTTTTGCCCATGTCGTGCTGGATAATGAAATGGTGTGTGTTTCCTGACACGTCATGCGAAAATGGAAAGCCTGAAACCCTAATCCATGATTCTATAAAGTCGATAAACGATTCTACCGAGTATTTGCGCTTTACCATCAGCACTGTATCTTTCATTTCGTTCTTGGCTATCTCCTGCTAGAGCATTCTGATCTCGTCTTCTGACAGCTTGTTCATCAATCGAATCAGCAAATTCTTTTGAAAAGAGACCATGCCAGCTTTGGCTGCTGCGCCTGTAAACTCGGTGTGAGTCTTGAAAATCTGGCTTGCAAGCGTGTTTAGGCTGACTCTCTTTTGGTCAGCTTCTTTCCTTAACCGTTCAAGCATGTCGCCATCAAAGCGCATAGTAACGTTGCCACTAGAATTTGGGTTGGTTTTCTTATCTGCACCTTTGACGAGCCTTCCGCTTGCCATAGGACGATAATGTCTTGTATGATGAGATTATAAACTTTGTGTGCAATGCACTAGGAATAATGCATTATAATACATAGAGTGCACACGTTCAGCTTTGTGCACTCTACGTCTACTGCATGCAATCGTTTGCTACCATTCTATATACTACAAGCGATGATAGTCAATATGCAGCGACAGGACGTGAGAGAAATGTCGTTAGCAGACCCGGAAACTACCCGCGTTCTGCTGATAGACGACGAAGCCGATATTCTAACCATACTAAAGCGTTCACTTGAAATTGCAGGCGTCAAGTCATACGGATTTACTAATCCTGCCTTGGCGATAGAGCATTTCAGAAAGAATCCAGACGCCTACGATATCGTCATTAGCGATATACGCATGCCGGGCAAAAACGGCTTTGATGTGGTTAGGGAGGTTAAATCAATAAACCCCAACGTCAAGGTAGCGCTCATGACTGCATTTGAGATCAACAAAGATGAGATGGAAAAAGTCATGCCGTCTTTGAAAGTTGAAGAGTTGATAACAAAACCAGTCAAGCCAGCGGCTTTTGTTCAGTTGATAAATGGTCTTTGCAACAATTCTGAGCAACTCTGAAGATTTTGCTTGCTTGAGCTTTGCATAGTACGGTGTTCAACAAAACCACATGATTTAATTACCAAACCCAGAAAATATCCTGATGTACAATGAACCTAAAGCTTGAGGACTGGACTTCTCTTGCATCCCTTGGGCTGTCGGTCATGTTTGTAGCACTCTTGCTCTCCTTTTACAACTTTTTGATAGGTCCTGAAGGGGACGGCCCAGAACGCGTTGTAGATCCCGGGAGCCTGATGCTTCAGATCGTCTTTATCTCGGCTGCACCAAGTCTTGCCTTGGCCGGCTTTGCGTTTGGGATGGGCAGGTCTTTTGGAACAAAGATCGGAGGCATTGCGCTTCTCGCCGGTGGCATTATAATGATTGCCGGCATGGTCGCTAGCCTCCAACTGCTGTCAAGGATCCCGGATCAGTACATTGTGGGAGTTGTAGGTGTCGCGCCTTACTTTTTCGTGGCTACCGGTGTCGGAGTGACCGCCGTCGGCGGATATCTGCTTGTGGCATCAAAAAGAAGCAGACAGATCAGCAATCTGGATGATCTTCGTTGAGCATCAGGGAAATCGATGTCTCTCGCAGCCTGCTGCCTGTAAAGATATCTGAAAACCTCCAATCCGTCTTTGCAAAGGCGAGGAAAGATAGAACTCCTGTGCTAGCCATAGTCACCGGCACAAAGCCGGACTTTTACAAGCAGGCGCCACTGGTCATAGAGGCTGCAAAGGAAGACCTGCCAGTATTTGTGATAAACACAGGCCAACACTTTGACGACGTGCTCGGCTTTGGAATTGAGGAATTCAACCTACAGCAGTTCATTGGCTGCAACTTGCAGATACGGGGGGACTTGATGGAAAAGGCAAGCGAGCTGATAGTAAAGTTCGGCTCGTTTGGCAGGTACTGCCGGAAGCACTTTGGCAATGAATCGCTGCTTCCAATAGTTCATGGCGATACGCTCGTGGCGGGGATCGCACCACTTGCATGGGTGTTTGGCATGGGGCAAAAGGTGGGGCAAAACGAGGCCGGCCTCCGATCCATGAGCCCAGAGGCAATCAAGAAGCTCAAAGCCGGCAAAGATCCAACAAAGGCCGAGGTACGCAAGTTCGTCAGCAGCCAGTTTGATGGAAAATGGTTTCTTGCACGGGAGGAGCCTTTCCCGGAACAGATTGACACTTGGATCTGTTCAGCCGGCACCCAGTTCTTTTTTGCACCCACAAAACTCAACCAGGATAACCTGATAAGGGAAGGATATCCTGAAAATTTCGTCCACGTTGTAGGCAACTCGGTTGTAGATGCCATTCACCAAAAAAGGAAGGAGAAGCCAAACCAGAGCATTTTCGAACTTTACCCACGACTTGAGAAAGGAGAGTGGATAAGGATGGACATACACCGCCGCGAGAACCTGACTCATCGGCGCTTTACTTCGATAATAGGCGGGCTGGTCGAGCTGGTCAAGAATACTGACAAGAAAATAGTCCTCGTAATGCTGAATGCCACAGTTTCTGCGCTAAGGCAGTACAATCTTGAGTCAAAGCTGCAGGAGCTTGCAAAGCAGTATCCTGACAAGTTCCTAATGACTCCGCTGTGGAAAGAGTATGCAAACGTGATAGAATTCCTTGACAGCGGCCGGTGCTGGGCAGAGATGACTGATTCCGGCTCTATGCAGGAGGAGCTGCTCTATTTCCCAAAGGTTACTTCGCTGACTGTCCGGCTCAACACCGACAGGCCTGAAACGATCTTTGACGCAAAGAGCAACGTGCTTGTCCCCCCGCTGAGCCCTGGGTGGATTGTTTCAATCGTAAACGAGGCCTATGACAGGGAAGAGGGTCTCGGATTAAGACTGCGGCGCAAGAAACAGATCTATGGAAAGCCAGGGCAGGTGTCCAGAAACATAATCCAGATAATCAAAAAAGAGTTTGAAAATGGCGACGCCAACTTTTATCCTTGGCTGCACCAGAGGCTTGGACTCTGGAAGGAAGGCCAAGGGCTTGACTACATGTAGTTATAGCGCAAATTTTGTTTTGCGAACGCCTGCACGCCTACGCTCGACCGCAGTCATGGAGAAAACATCTTTTATCATCTGTTCATAGTTCTTGCTCATCGTCTGGCTCCTGCGCAACATCATTTTCCTCTGCGTTTCGATCGCAGATTTGAGCTCAAGCTCTGCGTTCCTTGCACTGATGCTTGCGCCATATATGGTAAAACTGGGCACGTCTTCTGAAACGAGACCGTGCAGGTGGGAAGAAACTCCGATTCTTCTTCCGCTGTAAATGAGCGTGCCTATCGATGTCTTGGCCATGTCTGCAATGAACGAGCCGATCTTGTTCTGGCCGGTGTCGACCTTGCTCTTGCCGCTTGTCATCTTGATGTTTCCATATGTCATTTTCAGGTCAGAAGTGGTAGTCATGGCGCCGATTTTTACCCATTCTCCAATGTAGGAGTGGCCGACAAAGCCCGCATGGGCCTTGTTGGTATGGTCTGAAACCACTGAGTGCTCTATCTCGCCAGCAACCCTGCAGTTGTGGCCGATATAGCTCGACTCTATTATCGTAAACTGCTTTACCTGTGTCATGGCGCCAATGTAAGCCGGTCCTACGATTCTGCTCGTTGCGACATAGGCATCAGGTCCGATGTAGATGCCGCCGTGTCTTGCATCAAGAATGGTCCCTTCTTCCACAGCCGCGCTTTTTGCGACAGCCACGGTGTTGTTGCCTGCAACCCTCACGCCTGTGCCAAGATCTCCTTCACTTTGCATTCCTGCCAATTGTAAGGCAAGCGAATTTTCAAGCACTCTGACAATGTCCCAGATCTCGGACAGGAGGCCCTGACTTTCCTCAGCGTTGAGCTTGGTCGACTTTTCCACTCTGAGCCTCTTAACGTCTATTTTCTTGCCTGCAGCAACACACTCTGAAAGGTATTCGATTCCCTTTCTGTCAAGCCTTGCTGCAACGAGCCTGTCGCCAGAAGTTATTGCAAACGTGTGGCTGACCTGCTGAAGCCTGTCGGCGTATATCGCACCTGGATGCAGGAGGCCGTTGACAAAAACCGCGTCTCCTTCTATAGAGCTGGGGTTTACGGTGCACTCGGGATGCCGCTCACCCGTGACCCCTGCAAGATACTCCCTTACAAGCAGAGTTTCAGGCGCAACCCTGTGCTCTTCAAAAAAGCTTTTTGATCCTATCTTGATGTCAAAAGTGGCTTTTGTAAGCGATAGCGGGGCAAAGTTCTGCCAGTGCGAGTCTTCAAAGAGGGTTATGCCCATCTAGATCTTGCCCAGTCTGCTTGCAAACTGCCTGTAGGCATCAAGATACGATTTTTTGTCGCCTATGTCTATAAAGCCTGTCGTGTCTATCGTAAATCCTTTGACTGTCTTTTTCTGCTCAAGCGCCTTTCTTACTGCATCGTCCATTCCAAACGCCCCTGACTTTGGTACGATCTTCAGAAACTCTGGCTCCATCACATAGCAGCCAATGTTTATCAGGCCGCTTATCTCTGGCTTTTCGCGCCATGCCGTGACTCTGTCCTGACCGTTTGTGTCGATAAAGCCGTACTTTAATTTCGTAGAATATTGCATGAGTGCCATGGAAACAAACGCCTTTGACTCTTTGTGCTGCCTTATCATCTTGCGCAGGTTGAACTCGTATACAGAATCACCGTAGACACATACAAACGGGCCGTCCTGGATCAACTTTTCCGCAGTCTTTAGCTGGCCTGCGGTTGCAAGAGGTCTCTCTGACCTTGCGTACTCGATCTCTATTCCAAAGCGTCCGCCATCCTCAAAATAGTCTTCAATGGTACGATGAAGATAGCTGACGCAGACTACGACGTGGTCAATTCCGCCGGCGTTTTTCAGCCACTCAATGATGTATTCGAGAAGTGGCTTGTTACCAAGCGGTAGCATGGGTTTTGGGATAAAGAACGTATAAGGTTGCAGCCTCGTGCCGAGGCCTCCTGCCAGAATTACTGCTTTCATGTTTCCCGTAATTTTGCTCACTCTGTCATATATAAGGTAAAACTATGCAAGTTCAATAAAAAATAGGAATCTCCCTCTTTGTGCGTGAAAACTGAAGGTCTCGTAAACTTGATCAATATGTACGACAATACGTCAATAGTAGTCTAAGTTTCCTTTACCAAACGAGTTCATTGACAGTGAGCAAAAAGACATTCCCACCACTTTCATCGTGCTGTTGTGCCACTTTTTCTTTACTCGTAATAACCAAGTGTGTGTGTGAAGACATGACCCTTAAACGTCATCTGGCAAATCGCTTTTTATACGATGTCTTCAAAAGATATTTCTATTGAGGGGATCAGGTCAGAGAACTCTAGGGTTAGTTGACAGAGAGCAAATGCTTGCAAAAGTGACCAGCATTTTCAAAAACGCAAAGACACAGGTTCTTGTCTTTACAAACGCAGATACATTTGCAATAACAACGAATAATGAATCGCTTCGCACTCTAAAGAGAGAGGCCAGAGAAAGAGGAATTAATCTGAGATATATCACAGAAATTACAAAGGAAAACCTTTCATTTTGCAAGCAGCAGATGACTTTGGTTGACGAACTGCGTCATCTGGATGGGGCACGGGGCAATTTTGTGCTTTCTGAAAGTGAGTTTATCGTGTCTCCTGAAATCTCTGAAAAGTACCCAATGACAAACGGGACTTATGGCGATATAGATGGCATGCTTCGGCAATATTGGCATCTATTCGAGACGCTATGGAATCATGCGATACCTGCCGAGCACAGGGTCAAGGAGCTAGAAACGATCACAGGCAGCGATACGAAAACTAGACATGACAAGGTGATTGACCGGTTTTATACCTGCAATGAATGCCCTTCCGTGTTCGTTTACCAAATAGATATTCAAGAGCACCACCTGGCTACTGGCCATAAGGGACATAAGGAATATCCATTCTGAATACCCTAGTCTGCGTGCTAGGTGGCTTATGGCAATCTATTTTATTGACAGTGAGTTCAATAATTTTTCAGTATTGCCTTGATCTTGCCTGCAACTTCGCTAGGATTTCTGCCAAAGACAGTTATCATGGGCTCCTTTCCAATGTCGCCTCTGTGGTAGATCACCTCTGCCTTTGGATTCTTTGAGAGCGCCTGCATCGTTCCCCAAGATACGCTCGATCCTTCTTTTCTCTTGATACCCCGCGGCTCCTTGCTCCTGTCATAGCTAGACACAGAAAAGAGCGACTTGCATATCTTGACAAGGTCGTCACTGAACCTTATGTTTATGACCGACTGGAATGCCGGGTTGACCCGCATGTATCCAATGACTGCAGAGGCCATGTGTTTTGAGGCGCCAAATTCGATGTACGAAGCAGGCACCGCGGTATTGCCGATTCTCACTATCCTCCCGCGCACGCCTGCAACTTCTGACGAATCGGTTGCATTAGGCAGCGCATATACAAAGTTGGTCTGCGTCTCTGGTATGATCTTGTAAAAGCTGCCCAGTGTGCTGACCTGCTCTACCGATTTCTGAAGCTCTGATATCACTTGATATCGGCTGGCGTCACGGTAAATGGCCGAGAGTGGGTTTGTGACAGGCAGGCCCCTGCCGACCCTGACTGCGTTCTTGATGGCGAGGTGGACATACTCGTTTGCCGCCTTGCAGGCATCATGGAGAGTGGATCCTCTGGCAAGATTTGCGGTGACTGCAGATGAAAAGTTGCACCCAGAGCCATGGCTCTCCTCTATCATCACCCTCGGGTTTGTGATCCTTGTAATCTTGTCTCTGCTGTCCACAAGCAGGTCGGTGACACTTGAAGCTGCAAAGTGGCCACCCTTTACTATGACGTTTTTCGCGCCAAGCCTCAGGATTTTCCTTGCTGCCTCTATCCCGTCGCTTTCAGTTCTGATTCTCATTCCTGACAGCCTTTCCGCTTCAATCCTGTTTGGGGTGATCAGGGTGCAAAGAGGGATCAGTTTTGTGACGAAGGTGTCAAGAGCGTCATCGCGCAAGAGCTTCGCTCCGGTCCCTGCCGAAAGGATTGGATCAAGAACTATCGGTACTTTTGATCCTTTGAGCGACCTGTGCACGGCATCTATTATCTGTCTGCTATAGACCATACCTATCTTGACTGCGTCCGGCGGCATGTCAGCCTTCATGGACCTGATCTGGCTCTCTATAACTCTGGGAGAGACTTCAAAAATGTCGGACACTCCTCTGGTATTCTGAGCAGTTATCGCAGTGATGGCGGTGCAGCCGTAAACGCCGAGAGCGGAAAAAGTCTTGAGGTCAGCCTGTATGCCTGCACCGGCTCCAGAGTCGCTGCCTGCTACCGATAGCGCAATCTTCAAGCATAGTGATAAAAAATGATAGACCGAATAAGTCTATCGGATTTACAGCACGTAGTTGCAGAGGCAAATTCGCTTGCCGCAACAAGCACACTTGTTGCCAGAAACAAGTTCGCAATACCTGTTATGTGTTTCACAAAAGACCAGCCGTCCCTCCCCGATTTCTTTTATCATTGCCTGCATGCCAGCAAATCGCATCGCTCTTGGTTAATCTAAAGAGCAAGCTAATTTAGACCGACAAGCTAGCTAACTTATACGCTCTGCTGCCTCGGCGCTTTCAGTTCTATCTCGGTGCATAGATTATTAACATGAGATCCTGCAGGTAACTGGAGCTTGACATTATTCAACGCGCCAGAGTGGGGAGTAACTCCTGTGCCAGAGAAGCACAGGACACTTGGCGGCCTTGACTACTTTATCCTCTGGTCGAGCCTCGGCGTTGGTCTGCTTGTTTTCTCTGCCGGCTCGCTCCTCTCTGCTGCGAGCTTTATTGACGCAATCCTTGCAATAATCGTCGGTTCCGGCGCCGGCTCGATCCTTCTGGCCCTTGCTGGCAAGATCGGAAGCGATCACGGCATACCCTCGCTGATTTCTATGCGGCCGGCGCTCGGCATACGAGGCTCGTACCTGCCAGCCATACTGAACATAATGCAGCTCGTCGGGTGGACTACGTTTGAGATTATGATAATGGCAAGGGCTGCAGAAATGCTGACTGGCAGCACCATACCATACTATTTCTGGGCGGCAGCATTTGGCGCTTTGGTCGCTCTGCTTGGGATCAGCGGGCCGCTCAACGTGGTGAGAAAATGGATCGGGAAATTTGCGGTGTGGATAGCGTACGGGACATCCGCAATAATCCTCATTAACCTCATTGGATCTGCAGACATTGCTGCGTTAGTTGCCTCGCCCGGGGAGGGAATGTCGTTTTTCTCGGCACTTGATCTCGTGATAGCAATGCCTATATCGTGGCTACCGCTTGTGGCCGACTACAACAGGTTTGCAAAAAAGAGCAAGAGCGCGCTCTGGGGCACATTCATAGGCTTTGCCATGACAAACATACTGTTCTACTTTGGCGGGGTGCTGCTTGGAACTTTTGATGTCATTGCAATTGTCGCTGCGATACAGGCAATGTTCTTTGGATTTCTGATGCTGCTCCTGATAGTGGACGAAGCTGACAACGCCTTTGCAGACGTCTACTCTGCGTCCGTGTCGGTGCAGAACATTTTTTCAAAACTGAGCCAGAAGCACCTGATAGTCGGGCTGACTGCGACGAGCGCCATACTTGCAATGGTGGTGTCGATCCAAGAGTACGAGACGTTCCTGCTGCTGATAGGGGCGATTTTCGTGCCGCTGTTTGGAGTAGTGCTCACAGACTATTACATAGTCAAGAAGCGCAAGTACACAGAACAGATGCTCTATTCGCGACAGGACAGGCTTGGAATCGGTGCGCCGGCAATAATAGCGTGGGCTCTCGGCTCGGTGATAAACTATATGCTGTCTCCGCTGTCACCGATCTATATATCACAGCTTCCGGCGATTGGGGCGGCCATCCCGAGCCTGGCGGCTGCTTCGCTCATCTACCTTGCAATAGTAAAGATCCGACCAAAAATCATCCAAGAAACCTGACGGCCCGGAACAGAGTCGTGGGAATAACAACTACCATCAACAACGCGATTTTCGAAAAGTTGTGCAGATGGATGCTGATGACAACACATTTTTTCCTATCCTAACTTGGGAAGGTAGAACAGGAAAAAGGCGGCTCCTGCGCTGGCCATCACAGCGACCTTGAGCTGGATGTACAGGATAAAGCGCGACATTCATTTTTCACATGTGGACCGGGAAATATACGTAGGAGTCTGTATGTCCATACTACAGACAAACCGTCAAAAAGGAACTCTCGTCGCCTCAAGCGCACTTCTGGCCTGACGACACCACAATTCACAAATACTCGCCTCTCATGGCATACTTGAGAGGATATTGGGAAGCTGCGAGAAATGCGCCAAGCTGTCTTTGAACTTGATAGAGTTCAACTCAGTGCTTCTTTGTCCTGCATGCTTTGACGAAGAAATTCAGAGATTGTCTGCAACTATCATTGAACCCTGACTTTTTCCGGCAGATGTGGATTTGCAAACAGCAAACAGGAATTTAATTTATAAATAGCGAGAATTGACTGACCGGTGCTAAAAATATGAGGCTACTTGAATATCAGGGAAAGGAACTCTTTGACCAGTACGGAATCAGAATACCAAGGTCGCACCTTGCCAACACCATTCAGGAAGCAAGGGAAGGCGGCAGAAAACTTGGATATCCGCTTGTGCTAAAATCACAACTGACTGTCGGCGGCAGGGGCAAGGCCGGAGCCATAATAAAATGCAAGAGCGAAGAAGAGTTGGAGCCCAAGTTCAACGAGCTCTTGCACAAGGAGGTCAAAGGCGAACTTCCGCGTGGCATCCTGCTCGAAGAGATGGCTGACATCAAGAAAGAGCTCTATCTTTCGCTTTTCCTGAACAGGAGCAAGCGCTGCTATTCGCTCATCGCTTCAGCAGAAGGCGGTGTGGAAATCGAAAGCACCGGCAACAAGGTTGTCGTTGACATTCCTATCGACGGCCTGACTCCGCAGACTGCAGAAGATACCGCCGCAAAACTGGGCCTGAGCGGCAAGACCGTGGTGTCGTTTGTTGATTTTACGACAAAGCTGTCAAGACTGATTGGTGAAAAAGAAGCCGAGCTGGCAGAGATAAACCCTGTAGCGATTCTTGGCGATGGTTCGCTGATGGCGCTTGACGCAAAGGTGATAATTGATGATAATGCGATGTTCCGCCATCCCGAGCTGAAAAAATACGAGCATGTTTCCGAGCTTGAAAAGCAGGCGGAAGTAAGCGGATTTTCACTTGTCGAGCTGGACGGCAACATCGCAATAATTGGCAACGGCGCAGGCCTGGTCATGTCCACGCTTGACATGGTTTCAGACGCAGGCGGCAAGGCCGGCGCGTTTTTGGACTTTGGCGGCCGGGCTACTACTGAAACCATATACGAAGCACTTAAGGTGATTAGCAAGATCAAATCGGTCGAGGCGATACTGGTAAACCTCTTTGGCGGTATCGTCAGGACCAACCTAGTCGCACAGGCGATACTTGATGCCTACAAGAACAACCTGATAGAGGTGCCGGTGTTTGCGAGGATCTCTGGCGCAGAATCTGAAAAGGCGAGGGAAATGCTCAATGGCAGCAGGGCGAAGCTCTATAATACAGTAGAAGAGGCAATACAGGCCGCAGTAGCCGCGGTAAAAAGGTGATCAAAATGACAACAATAGAAAAAACTTTCAACATATTTGACATCCTTGTGGGAAGCAAGGGGGATCCAGACTTTGGCAAAAAGCCAGTAATCATTCAGGGAATAACTGGAAGTTACGGCTCAACACATACGCGCCTCATGAAGGCATATGGCACAAACATCGCCGCAGGCGTGACGCCGGGCAAAGGCGGACAGGACTTTGAAGGAACGCCAGTTTATGACACAGTGGCGGACGCCGTCAAGGCCACGGGCGCACAGATATCTGGAATATTCGTACCTGCTCCTTTCTTTCTAAAGGCGGCTACGGAGGCACTTGACAGCGGGATCAAGCTGCTGGTTGCGATACCTGAACATGTTCCTATTAGAGACTCGATAAAAGTGCTAGAGCATGCAAAGAAAAAGGGCGCGCGGATGATTGGGCCGAACACTCCCGGTGTCATTGTGCCTGAAGTCATGAAGGTGGGCATAATGCCTGCGCAGCCGTTCAAGGCTGGAAGCACCGTCGTGTTTTCTCGCAGCGGCACTCTGATGTACGAGGTTTCGTACAACCTTACGAACAGGGGTTATGGTCAGAGGTTGGGCCTTGGCATCGGAGGCGACCCTATAAATGGCACAAACCTCATCGAGGCATTCGATCTGATAAGGGGTAGAAGCGACGTCGACTCTGTAGTCGTCGTAGGAGAAATAGGCGGCGACGCCGAGGAGCAGCTGGCAGAATACATCATACGGACGTCTTTTGACAAGCCTGTCATTGCCTACATTGCAGGAAGGGCTGCGCCGAAGGAAAAGAGGATGGGCCATGCTGGCGCAATAGTATACGGCAACTATGGCTCTGCAGAATCCAAGGTCGCCAATTACGCAAAGGCGAATGTGCCGGTAGCAAAGCGTCCCGCGGAAGTGCCGGATCTGCTGGCAAATAAGCTGCGAAAGTAGACATCGATATATACTGAAAATTGCCATAATAATGGCAGCGTGTTGTCGTCTGAGCTGCGCTTTTGCGACCGGTGCATGGTAAAGACTCGGCATGAAATAGTAGAGGATCCTGAAGCCATCTACACCTACAAGCGAAGGAGATTATATCTGTGCAAGGAATGCGGCCACAAAAGCTACAGGCGGGGACTGCGCCCAAGTGCAGAGTCGGTATACTAGATTATGAATGACTCGATACCCTTGGCAGTCACTAAACTAAAGATCGAGTTCATGAATGGCTATGGTGGACGAAGCATGATGTTGTCAGAGGTCGTGCCTCTTTCAAACTCAAAAGCCCTTCCAATTGACGACGATATCTTGCAGTCACTTCACCAGTTTGCAAAGGCGAACCCGATTTACGTCCGGTCATGCGACACTACCGTCGCAGGGATCGCATGCACTGCCTACGAAGGCGACATCAACAGGTATTGGCTGAGCAGCAAAAAATACGACACTAACTACCAACCATTTTATCCCACATGGATGCTGTCCGCGTTCGCGCTTGCACATGGAGCCAAGACACTCGGGTTCACAGACTTGGTGGATGTCGGATCCGGTGATGGCAGGATCGCATACTGCGGCAGCCTGCTTGGGATGAGATCGTATGGGATAGAGATCGACAGCGATCTTGTACAACTGCAAGATTCGATTTCGTCTGCGACTGGAGTCAGATATGAAGCGATTAGGGCAGATGCGACCCGTTTTGACTATCGGACCTTAAACCTCTCAAAACCAATGTTCTTTATTTCCGGACTTCCGGAAATGGGCGAAATGCTTGCAAACAGTGTCATAGAACAGGTATCTTCGATAAAAGGTCAAGACGCAGGCTTTAATTTTATGGGAAGCCATACAATGAAGTCGCTCTCAAGGGATCAGACTCGCTGGGGATGGGGAGGAGTCATCGAACACTATGGCTTGGAACATCTGGGAACAGTCACGCTCCCAACCCTGTGGACGGCCGATCAGTCGATTGATTCAGCTTATGTATACACTGTTCTCAAACGACAGTAGATTCAGGGATTCTCTTTACTGAAATCACTGGCACAGGTCTGGCGATTGGCTTGATGTCTAGGATTTCTGTCATGATTTGCTGGAACTTTTTTACAAAGTTTGAAGTTGAATATTTCTGAGTTGAGTGGCTTATCTGGATGCGCTCTGATGCAGGTGCCTCAAGGGCTCTAGCAACTGCCTCAAGACCTTGGCCAAAAGTATGGAACTGGTATTTTGCCGGCACAAATTCAGCATGCCCTCCTATATCGGGGACCACCGGTATGAGCCCTGCGCTCATTGCCTCAACGGTCGAGATCCCAAATGGCTCGCCTGGCAGCGGGTGGACATAGACCTTTGCGGTGCGCATCATGTAAAGTAGTCTGTCAAACCTGATGTTTGCCTCAAACCTTACAAAATCCTCGAGATCGTGATGCCTTACAAGCTGGCGCAAATAGTCGCAATAACCTATCCCTTCTGGTGACATGTTGCCAGCTATGATCATCTCGCTAGCAATCTCATTTTGCTTGAGCAGTTTTGCAAGCTGGATTGCGTTCTCTATCTTTTTGCTTGGGTGGAAACGAGACACCACCAATATGGAATTGTCCCTGACATTGGAGGACAGGGCAGCATTGCGGAAAATGTCGGTATCGACAGGTGGGTGGATCACCACAGAATTAACACCAAATGTCCTGAATATTACTTTCCTGCTGAACTCTGAGTTAGTAAGTATGGTCGAGCGCGTCATCATGTTCCTGTATGCATCTTTGGCATCATCAAGATACAAGCGACGACCTTTTTCAGTCATGGTCGATAGGCATGTATTCCTCAGGACTCTCGCATAGTCCGGGTCGCCAGATTCCATAAGGTACCCTGCTATAGGATAATGGCAGTATACAACAGAATTTTTCTTGTTAAAGTCTCGCCGGAAGAATGGCAGCATGTCACCGTGAGTGTTTACAATTACGCCCTTTTCAGTACTCTTGAATAGGCTCAGTGTCCGGATTTTTTGCAGGTCATGTTCTATACTGGTGCCATACGCGTCACAGATCAAGGTCATGTCTGGCTTTTCAATGGTGGCCAGCTCGACCTGAATGCCCATAGCAGAGAGTGCCTTTATTGTGGCCACGGCGAGCCTTTCGCCGCCTCCTCGAGCATTTAGGCTAATGTGCACAACATTTGCGATCAAATCGACATTCTTACGCCACATTGCAAATTAACGACTATTCATGTTAGTTCTTGCACAAGATTGCGAAGAGAAAATGGTAAGAAAATTACCTAAGAGACATATTCGCTATTGAGCGATTTGCATGCAGTATCTTGTTAGTTGCGAGCAGGTCCTGTTTGCCCCGATGGCGACGACGACTTCATCCTGCGCATCTTTAGATACGACAGTCCGAGAGAAACTCCGAGAATCGTCATTATTACTGCAAGTGATACCTCTATGTCTATGTGTATAGACTCTGAGACCAGCATCTTGAATCCTATGAAGAACAAAAGTGACGTCAAAGCTGGCTTTAGGTAGTAGAACTTTTCCATCGAGCCGGACAGCAGGAAATAGAGGCTCCTCAGTCCAAAGATTGCAAATATGTTCGACGTTATGACGATAAATGGGTCGGATGTCACGGCCAGCACCGCAGGTATGGAGTCAAGAGCAAAAACAAGATCAGTCATTTCGATCATGACAAGCGCGACTAGCAGGGGCGTTGCATAAAGGGCGCCAGTAGCTGCCCTCCCTAGAAACTTTTCTGACTTGACATCTACGTTTACGGATATGATTTTTTTCAGCAGCCTCACCGCAATGTTCTTTTCAACCTCGATCTTTTCCTCTTTCTTTTGTACGAGCATCCTAATTGCAGTAAATACCAGAAAGCCGCCGAACACGTAAATCATCCAGTGGAAACTTTCAAGCAAGGACGCGCCCGCAATGATCAGCGGAATCCTCATAGCTATGGCGCTAATTATTCCGATAGACAATACCCTGTGCTGGTGTTTGTGGGGTATTGCCAGAGAGTTGAAGATGAGTAAAAATACAAACATGTTGTCAACGCTGAGAGTTTTTTCCAAGGTATAGCCAGTGATGTATTCGAGCATCTTGTCATAGCTGATTACAAAGTAAATGACACCTGCAAATGTTAGACCAAGGGATATCCAGACAATCGTCCATGCAAGTGCATAATTAAACGGCTGGTGTTTTGCTTCCTCGGGTGTCGAGATTGCCTCTTCTTTTCCCCTCTTGAAGAGCTTCTTTATCCAGCTGATGGCTCCAAGATCCACCGCTAATGCAATTCCAATGATGAGGCCAAAGAGCGTCCATAGCATAATCTGTTCTTGCACTGTAAAGAACTCGACGCTCAACTTCCTCTTTTGACGCGGGAGTTGACACATCATAAATATCTAGTGGGAATGAAGAACAACTAGGTACGTAGATATGGGATCTCCTATCTAGGATATGTTCCAGAAGATTGTTGTTGCTGTAAGATAATCATTCACTTATTGATGCAGGTTCAGGCTATGGGGCCATGGTAGAGCTCTCCCATTGAAAGATGACCGAGATGTCATTTTTGTAGCTCTCTTTTCTAACCTCTTGGAGCCTCTGCTCAAGCTCAGAGAGGCGGGATTCATGGGAAGAGGTGCCAGCGTGTTGCGTTGCCTCGCTTGCGCTTACTGACACGCCACATATGTTGCACTTTAACTGCTCGTCAGGCACAGTGCCTGAGGATGCCAAGCAAATATAAAAATGGTATCGTAACGACGAAAACATTCAAAAGCAACTGGTAGCTAAGTGAGCATTCGTCAGCTGGAGGTATGCACAATGACTTTATCGAAAAAGGAATTGAAGGAAAAGGAAAACCAGGAACGCCTTGCGCGAGCCGTCGAAACACTTGATGTCATCACGAAAAACAACGACGTGCAAAAGAGCATCCGCAACATGATAAAGGAAGTGCTCCTTGTGCTAAGAGATGAAAAAGGCGGCAGCATGTCTGTCAGGGCAGCAAATGCGATAAGCCTTCTAGACAACGCCACGCAGAGCCCTCAGATGCAGTCACACATCCGCACGATGCTCTGGCAAGTAGTTTCGACGCTTGAAAGTATCCGAGAAAACTAGCGGACATTTTTAACCGGCTTGACCGGAGGAGGCAGCTTTTCCAACTTGTGGGTAGGGTTTGCAAGGTAGTGCCTAGAAGCACCCTCTCCGCTCAGCACTATGTTGCAGTGGACGCACCTGTATCGAATAGCCATGACTTGTACGCGCTGAAGTATTATACATACATGGCTAAAAACGCTATGGAATTAATACTACAGAATCAGCGAAGGCGCACTATTTCCCTGTTGTCAGGGACTCCAGACCTTATCTTCAGGCGCGAATAGATTGCACTTGCCACGTTTT
>JBDZWB010000149.1:0-4470 GCA_040255975.1 Nitrosopumilales archaeon | reverse complement strand
TATTAATTATATAACAACGCGGCAGCATCTAGTGGTGCCGTGTACAAAGTCTACGTGACTAGAAAGATTCTAGAGCCAGCGATGTCGATGCTCTCAGAGAAATGCAGCGTCACGCTTCACAAAAAGCCAGGGCCGCCGAGCAGAAAGGAGCTGTTGAAAAATGTGGTAGGCAAGCAAGGCATTCTATGCATGCTGTCAGACAGGATGGATGCAGAAGTCATGGACGCAGCCGGCCCAGGCTTGCAGATCATCAGCTCATACAGCACAGGCTTTGAGCACATTGACGTAGAAGAAGCGACTGCAAGGGGCATCTATGTCACCTATACTGCAGACACGCTTGCCGAAGCGACTGCAGACTTGACATTTGCGCTTATTCTTGCCTGCGCCCGCGGAATAGTCAATGCGGACAAGTATGTAAGGGAAAGTAAGTGGAAAGTCGGCTGGTCTCCGGACCTTATGCTGGGCTACAATGTCCACGGCGCGACTCTTGGCATAATAGGGCTTGGCAGGATCGGGTCTGCGGTGGCAAAGAGGGCGAAGGGATTTGACATGAAGATCCTGTACCACAACAGGAACAGGAACCAGCAGCTTGAATCAGAGCTTGGCGCCAAGTATGCTGACCTTGAAGAGCTGTTGGCGCAGAGCGACTTTGTATCGATACACACCAGCTTGAACAGCGCCAGCCGCCACATGATAAACAAAAGCAAGATAGATATGATGAAAAAGACTGCGTTTTTGATAAATACTGCACGCGGACAGGTCGTGAACGAGGCTGATCTGGCAAGAGCCCTCAAGGCAGGCAGGATAGCCGGCGCCGCCCTTGACGTGTTTGAGAAGGAGCCACTACCAAGATCAAGCCCGCTGATAAAAATGAAAAACGTCGTGCTTCTCCCACACATCGGGAGTGCGACGTACCAGACCCGTTCCAAGATGGCAGAAGTCGCAGCCAAAAACATTCTTGACGTTCTGACAGGCAGGGAACCGAGTCCAAAATTCTTGGTAAATCCAGAAGTAAGAAAAGTACGTCCGCTATGAGTCTATAAAGAAAGAAAATCTACTTTGATTCCCACGCCTTCTTTTTCTTGTCGTACTCTGCGCGACTGTACACTGGCCTGGCAGGGTGCCCCATGACAACGGTGTCTGGCGGCACGTCCTTTGTTACAACAGAAGCCATTGCGACTACGCTGTTTTTGCCAACGCGCACGCCGGGCTTGAAGACAGACCTTCCACCTATTATCGCACCGTCTTCCACTACAACCCCTATCATTTTTGGGCTCATCGGGTACGGGTCGTTTGTGAATGCCGCCGCCGGCCCGATAAAGACATTCTTGCCGATTACCGTAAGAGGCGGGATGTACACGGATCCCTCAATGCGAGTGTTGTCCCCTATCTTGACCTTGTAGTCTACATGCGTGAGCGAGCCTATCATGACATTGTCGCCGATTTCTGCTTCCGACCCAACATATGCAAAGTGCCATATCTTGACGTTCTTGCCGATCTTGGCAGTCTTGGCCACATAGTTTGTCACGCCAGGCGGCGCCGTATAGTCGCTCATTGTTTCAGAGATGCCATGGGTTTCCTTGCTTTATAACTTTGTCAGGAATTTTACCTTGCCATTTCTTTAGAAACTCGATGTCCCTGTCCTTCTTTTCCTTTCGGAGTTCGTCAGGCAGCATGACAGGTATTTCATCGATTATAGGGTAATAGCGGCTGCACTTGGTGCAAAAGAGCACGCCTTCCTTGACAGTCTGTCCTTCGGAATCCGCTTCGTATAGCTCTAGCGGATAGTGCTTGTCGATAGGACATGCAAGGATATCGAGCATCGATTTCTTCATTTCAGATCCAGGTATACAGGCGAACCAGTATTACTTGAGAGTATCGCCGCTTCTGCCACCCTTGTCACGTTTGTCGCATCGGCCGCAGTAACTACCAGTTTGGTCTTTCCTTCAATCGACTCGACAAAATTCTTCAGCTCTAGCGTTAGTGGTTCTTGGAACTGCCTGCGCGGTGATATTGTCGCTTCGGCATGGTCTATCCGGATCTCCTGCGTCAAAAAGTCGCCGGCGATTATGCCGTCTGTGCAAACTGCGCTGAACGTCCTGACCTTCTTTGGAGTAAGCCAGTTGGACGCGATTATGGCCACCTTCTGGCCATCAAAGCCAAGCATTATCGTCGCAAAGTCTTCAAAGGCATGGAACCTCTTGCCTGCCCGCGCAAAGACGACATTTGGCCTGCTACCAAAAAGGAACATTGCCGTATCAATGTCATGTACCGAGGTGTCATATATGACGCCCACGTCCTTGATGTGGAGCGGCATCCTGTTCTCGCGGTGGAATTCGATCATCATCGGGTCCCCATACATGCCGCCCTCTATCAGCTTGCGGGCGTCACTCACTGCAGGGTTGAAACGCTCGACATAGCCAGAAGTGAGCAGGACTTTTTTCTTTTCTGCCACTGCCATCATCTCTTCGCACTCTTTGGATGAAAACGACATCGGCTTTTCTACAAACGCGTTAATACCGTGCTCCATCATCTTTTTTGCAACCAAGGAATGAGTCTTGGTCGGAGTGCAGACAAGGCATCCGTCTAGCCGCTCTTTGCCAAGCATGTCGTCAAGTGAAGAGTACGAGGATACGCCGTGCTTGTCGGCTATTTCTTTCGCCCTCGCAGCGTCAAGGTCGCAGATTGCGGCAAGGCATCCGAGGTCTTTTAGAACCCTTGCATGGTTCTTGCCCCATCCTCCGACGCCTATTACTGCGATCTTTGTTTCTACCATACAGGGGTCAACCAGTCCGCATAGTCCTTGGCACCTGCAGTCACGATCTTGGCATACATTTCGCGGATGTCCTTGCTGACAGGGCCCTCTCTGCCGTTTCCAATGACGTGGCCGTCAACACTTGTGACTGGGACAATTTCTGCGGCTGTGCCAGTAAGAAAAATCTCGTCCGCCAAGTACAGCTCGGTGCGAGGGATTGGGCGCTCTGTCACTTCATATCCCATGTCCCTGGCTACCTTTATTGCGCTTTCTCTCGTGATTCCTTCAAGAGCAGAATCTGCAAAAAACGGAGTATAGATCTTTCCTCTGCGGACGAGGAAGATGTTTTCGCCCGATGCCTCACTCACGTTGCCTGACATGTCAAGCATAATCGACTCATCATAGCCGTTACGCTTGCTCTCCTGCGTGGCAAGTATCGAGTTAAGATAGTTGCCCGCTGCCTTTGCAAGCGGAGGAGTGGTGCTGTCGCTGATGCGCCTCCATGAGGAAACGCATGCCTTGATGCCTTCGCCTTTAAAGTACTTTGCAAATGGAAATGTAATGATGACAGTGTGGGTTGGAGAGTTCTTGGTCACGTTCAGGTCTATACCGTGCAAGCCTACAAAGGTTAGTGGCCGGATGTAGCACGACTCTTTCGTCTTGTTCTTTTGCAAGAGCTCGACAGTGGCTTGTCCAAGTTCCTTTGCAGAATACGGGAGCGCGATCGAGTATACCCCGGCAGAACGGTGAAGTCTTTCCATGTGGTCCGGTAGTCTAAAGATGTAAAGGTTGTCCTTTGCCGCATAGCCTCGGATTCCTTCAAAGACGGCGGTGCCATAATGCAGTGCATGCGTAAAGATTGGCACTTTGGCATCTTCCCACTTTACAAACTTGCCGTCAAACCATACAAACTCGCCGCCTTTTTCCTTCATGTATAATGGCAGAACCCGCTCTGGCTTATAAAAATCTTGAACTACTTGTAGCCTTCCTTTGGGAACTTCATGCCCATGACCCTCGTGGTACTGTCCTCAATCCTTGCGAACTTGTCGACGATATCCCAGTTCTTTTTGATGACACCAGCCACCGGCTCCGGCACCATGCTGGTCCATTTTTCATCGCCGCCCTCAGTCGCCTGCCGATAGAGATCTTCCTTGACCGACGACGCAGAGATTTCAAGTCGGTCAGCTTTTAGCGGGTTGAGCCTGTACGCTTTTAGCATCATCCTTTCGGCCTTGTCTCCGGTGTATGATACAAATTTTTCTTCCTCTATGCGCGCAAGTATCTGCTTTCGCAGCTCCCAAGAGCGCGGCGACAGGAGCGGGGGCATGTACTTTACATAAGGAGCGTAGAATGTGTAATCAGGAAATACCGACACCGAATCTCCAAAGACGGACTCGACCATAGACTTGCGAAGTTCGTATGAGAACGGGAAGCTCTTTGTGTTTATCTCCCTTCCATCTTTGATAAAGCGCACGGGGAAAACATAAACGCGGTAATCCTTCTTTAGGCCGGAGATTATTGATTCGTGCGCCCTTGTCATCGGGTTCAGGTGTGCAAGGTAGATTGCAGCGGTAGTCAATTATCCCTACATTAATCAAGGGGATATAATAAGAAAAAGTGAAAAAGCAGCAGGTTTAGCTTTTCTTTATCTCTATTTCAATTGTAGAGACGTTCCTTGTCCTGCCGTCCTCTGACTGCACTGTCTCGGAACCTAT
>JBDZWB010000148.1:0-4492 GCA_040255975.1 Nitrosopumilales archaeon | reverse complement strand
GCTGAAGATGCAAAAGGGATCTCTCCGGGTGGTTGGAAGGGAATCGAAATATTCCCTGTACAAAAACGATCTGGCGACTTATGCCGCTGGGTCTACCTTTGACCAGAGCCTGGCAAAGGGATTCGTTGAGCTATGGGGTCTGCAGTCCATCATCGCAAACTCGGTGGCTTCAGATGCGACTTCAGACAAAAAACAAAAAGGAGGAAAAAAATGAAATCAAAAGTTGAATGCCAAGAATGTGGAGCCGAAATCAGCGTTCCAGAAGATGCAGTAGTCGGGGAGATCGTTACGTGCCCTGACTGCGGAGGGGATTACGAGATCGCCTCAAAGACCGGAGACAAGGTGGAGCTGAAGATGGCAGAAACAGTAGGCGAAGACTGGGGACAATAATGGTAGAGCTCTCTATCATTTATGACAAGGTGCGCTATGAAGAGAAGGTCCTATACGAAAAGGCGCAGAGCAGAGGCATAAAGGCGCAGATAGTGGACGCCAAGACAGTCATAGTAAGCACCGACAGCAAAAAGAAGGATTTTTCATTTGGCGACGTGATACTGCAGAGGAGCGTGAGCCACTACCGCGGGCTCTACCTCACGGCCTGCCTTGAACACCTGGGTTTTAACGTGATTAACAAGTTCAAGACCGCCGAGACCTGCGGCAACAAGCTGATAACTTCTCTCGTCTTGTCCAAAAGCAACATCCCAACGCCCAAGACGCAGTTTGCCTTCAGCGCCGAGGGCGCACTTGAAACTATACACAAGACCGGATTTCCACTTGTGCTCAAGCCAATCGTGGGTTCCTGGGGCAGGGGAGTTTTCCCGCTGCGCGATGAAGAGACTGCCGGCATGATAGTGGAGATGCGAGAGGAGGACGACAGTCCATTTGCGCGCATCTATTACGTCCAGGAAATGATTGACAGGCCGCCGCGTGACATTAGGTGCATCGTGGTCGGCAACAGGGTAGTCACCGCAATCTATCGCTATTCTGCAGAAAAAGAATGGCGTACGAACGTGGCACGCGGGGGCAAGGCCGAACTTGCGCCGATCACAAAAGAGCTTGAAGATCTGGCGATCAGGGCGGCCAAGGCCGTGGGCGGGGGCATCGTGGGAGTCGACATGATGGAGGACAAAAAGCGCGGGCTGATCGTGCATGAAGTCAACAACACCGTCGAGTTCCACGGAGCTGCCAGTGTGTCCAAGACCGACATCCCGAATGCAATGATTGACTATGCAGTAAAGATTGCAAAGAAGTAATGACCAGAACTGGTCAATATTGACCTGCATTAGGTCATATCTGACCAAAAAATATAAATGAGGATTTTTGACGCGAATTTTCTATAACATGCACAATTCTGCTGCAATAATAATGGAGAAGAACTGCTAATGAAAGTCGGAGTCGTTGGAGCTTCTGGATATGTGGGCGGCGAGCTGCTCCGCCTGCTGGTCACCCATCCGAAAGTGGAGGTAAGCATGGTAACATCGCGCCAAAAAGCTGGCGAATACGTACACCGCGTTCATCCAAGCTTGAAGGGATTCATCGACATCACCTTCTCGCCAATGGACATGGAAAAGATGGCAAACAATTGCGATCTGGTGTTCACGTCTGTGCCGCACGGCAAGGCGAACAAGATAGTCAAGGACCTGTACGAGAGGGGGATGAAGGTAATCGACCTGTCGGCAGACTTTCGTCTCAAGAACCCGAAGGACTATGTCCGGTGGTACGGATGGGAGCACCCATTCCCTGACATGCTGAGCAAGTCAGTCTATGGAGTGCCCGAGTTCCACCGCGAAGAGATCAAGAAGGCCCAGCTGGTATCGTGCCCAGGATGCATGGCAGTCACTTCGCTGCTCGCACTAAAGCCGCTTATTGAAAACAACCTGATAGACACCGATCACGTGGTGGTGGACAGCAAGATCGGCTCGTCAGGCGCAGGCCAGAAGGCCAACGCCGGCACACACCATGCGATGCGCTACGGCGTAGTGCGGCCCTACAAGCCTGCAAAACACAGACACACAGGCGAAATCGAGCAGGAGCTTTCTGCCATAGCGAAAAAGCAGATCAAGGTTAGCATGAGCCCTCACGCAGTCAACATTGTCAGGGGCATACTGACAACCAACCACACCTTCCTGAAGAGGCAGGTGGAAGAGCTGGAGCTCTGGAAGATGTACCGCAACTCGTACAAGAACGAGCCCTTTGTCAGGCTCATACGCGACAAGAAGGGGCTCTACAAGTTCCCAGACCCCAAGTTTGTGGTTGGATCGAACTTTTGCGACGTGGGCTTTGACATAGACGAATACAACCAGAGGATAGTGGCGCTTTCCGCATCAGACAACCTCATGAAGGGCGCGGCCGGCTCTGCCATACAGGTCATGAACGTGATGGCCGGCTATGAAGAGACAGATGGCCTGAAATACACCCCGCTGACACCGGTATGATAGTCATCAAGATAGGCGGAAGCGTAGTCGACGGGCTGCACCCCTCGACCCTGGCAGACATCAAGGCGATCGCTCAAAATGAAAAGATAGTCTTTGTGCATGGCGGCGGCAAAGAGGTTACGGCTACCGCGACAAAGCTTGGCAAGGAGCAAAAGTTCATTGTTTCACCCGGCGGCGTGCGCAGCAGATACACTGACAAAGAGACTGCGGACATTTACACGATGGTCATGTCGGGCAAGATAAACAAGGCGATCACTGGCATGCTGCTCCGTCAGGGCATCAAGGCGGTAGGGATCGCAGGGATCGACGGCGGCATACTAAAGGCTGAGCGCAAGAAGAAGCTATTGATCGTAAATGAGAAGGGGAGGAAGATGATGATTGACGGCGGCTACACCGGCAAGATAAACGCGGTCGACCCAACGCTCGTCAACAACCTAGTTGACAACGGCTTTGTGCCAGTGGTTTCGCCGATCGCGCTGAGCGAAGAGTACGACTTTCTCAATGTCGACGGCGACAGGGCTGCAGCCTATGTGGCAGGCGGGGTAAAGGCAGACAAGGTAATATTCATCACAAACGTCAACGGGCTCATGCTCAATGAAAAGCTGGTCACTGCAATGACGCTGGAGCAGGCAAAGGCAGCCCTGCCAAAGATAGGGTTTGGCATGGAGAAGAAAGTGCTTGCCTGCACCGAGGCCCTCGAGATGGGGGTCAAGGAAGCTATAATTGCCTCTGGCCAGGTTGACAATCCGATTTCGTCAGCTATTGCGCACAGCAACTGCACGGTGATAACTCCGAAATGAGCGAAGAAGACCAGTACCTAGCAGCTCTTTACCAGCGGTTCCCGGTGAACCTTGCACGCGGCAAGGGCGCAAGGGTGTGGGATACAACCGGCAAGGAATACATTGACTGTATGGGCGGCTATGGAGTCGCGCTGGTCGGCCACTGCAACGACAGGGTTGTGGCCGCGATCAAAAAACAGGCAGACACGCTGATAACTGCGCACATGTCAGTCTACAACAACACCCGGCTCAAGTTCATGGAGAAGATGTCGACCATAGCCCCGCCGGGCCTGAGCAAGATGTTCTTTACAAACAGCGGCGCCGAGTCTGTCGAAGGCGCGCTCAAGTTCGCCCGCAAGTACACGGGCAAGCGTGGAGTTATAGCGATGAACGGCGCGTACCACGGCAAGACGTTTGGCGCGCTTTCAGTAACCTACAACGAAAAGTATCGCAAGTCATTCATGCCGCTTTTGGACGGAGTCAAGTTCGTACCCTACAGCGATCCGGGCAAGCTGGAAGAAGCGATCGATGACACTGTTGGGACAGTGATTCTGGAGCCGATACAGGGCGAGACTGGCATCATTGTGCCGCCAGACGATCTCCTGCCAAAGATTAGGGAGATCTGCAACAGGCGCAACCTGGTGCTGATATTTGACGAAATACAGGCAGGTCTTGGCAGGACGGGCAAGATGTGGGCAGGTCAGAACTGGAACACCACGCCTGACATCATGTGCCTTGCAAAAGGCATAGCCGGCGGAATCCCGATGGGCCTGATACTTGCCAAGCCGGAGATAATGGAGGCGACAAAGCTGGGCGAGCATTCGTCAACGTTTGGCGGGAGCCCGATAGCATGCGCAGCAGGCACGGCCACCCTTGAGGCTTTGACCGACGACAAGCTGGTCGAAAACGCCGCCAAGATGGGCATGCACTGGAAGGAAGGTCTGAACCGGCTAAAGGAGAAGCACAAGATAATCCGGGAAGTGAGGGGGCTTGGCATGATGCTGGGCGTAGAGCTCCGCTTCGAGGTGAAGGATGTGCTCTTTGACGGAATTCGCAACGGATTGCTTATGTTATATTCGGGAAGAAACATCATAAGACTGCTTCCGCCACTTGTAATGGATGAAACGACGGTTTCCCGCGCAGTTGATATAATGGACGATGTATTGACTAGCGAGGAAAAGAGAAGGAATGTCAGTTAACAACATCGATGAAACCGACGAAAAGATAATCCGAATATTGCAGGCAGACTCGCGCAAGGCGTTTGTAGAAATTGCTAACGAG
>JBDZWB010000147.1:0-4501 GCA_040255975.1 Nitrosopumilales archaeon | reverse complement strand
AGCGGTAAAGGCTGATCTGTACTGGCTTTGGTGGTATGACTGGATATATCTCGATCTTTTCTTTCCCGATGCCCTTGTCATTAGGGATGGCGCCGCAAAAGATTACAAGCCCGTTATCTGGCGTTTCCTTGAAAAGTTTCAGCTGTTCAATAGTTCGGCTGAGCGCGTCCTGCACGTGCGTCCTTGTAAGATCTGATTTGATATTTGAGGCAGTGCCCGATTCATTCCGCAACTGGGAAATGACATCAAATATCGGCCTGCGTGGCGGGATGTAGACGGTGACGAGCTCGGTTCCATGTCCGGAAATACTTGACAGTTCGTTTATCATCTTGGTCAGTTTGTACCTCTTTACCGAGTCCCACTTACCGTCGCTATTAGCCATTTGTTCGTTGACAAGAAAAAATTCGCCCGCACATAATATAAGGCTATCAAATCTCATGCGGCACTCCAAGCTTATATGTGTCGGAGATGACAACGGAGCTGGATGCTGCCTAGGCTCGAATACATCAAGCAAGTCCGAATGAGGCTTGGGATTACACAGAGAAAGCTAGCCTCGCTCACAGGCGTCAGCACTTCGATGATAAATCAGATAGAGTCTGGCAGGTGCAAACCTAGTTATGAAACCGCAAGAAAGATCTTTGAAGTCCTGAGCTCACTTGAAGGTAGGACTTCTATGAAGGCCGGCGACATCTGTAGCAGGCAGTTGATATCTGTGCAGAAGGACGAAAAGATGCACAAGGCGATAGACATCATGCGCAATAACTCGATCAGTCAGATCCCGGTCTTTGACTCTTCACGAGTGGTGGGTATACTGACTGAAGAGGGCCTTGCTAAGGTTATGGAGGAAAAGGATGAGAAGGACCTGCGGAACATACACGTCTATCAAGTGATGGAACCGCCGCCGCCGCTTGTGGATGTCTCTACGCCTGCAAAGGCCCTCATCCCGCTGGTGAGATTTGCAAAGAGCATACTAGTCAGCGAGAAGGGGAACGTGATCGGGATAGTGACGATAACTGACACACTCAAAATGGTCGAATGATAGGGTGCACGTGTTTCCAGTGTAGTATGTGGAAATATCTTTTAAATAGTCCAGAAATGACAGGACTATAAAAAGGGGTTTTAGGTTGCGCCTTAATCTAGTCCTTCAATTTTTCAAGACCGACACAACAGTCTGCGCATTTCATACATTCGTTGCAAATACTGATTTCACTTCCTATTGGTAGTGTCGTCCCACAGAGTGCGCATTCCTTTCTTGATTGTAGCTGTGCCAATCAGGCTTATTATAGACCAAAACACTATTTGAATTCTTCCATACCTTCTGAAGAAATAATAGAGGCAAAGTCGGCTAGCTCGCTAGACTTGGCAACTATGGGTATGGCTTTCATGATAGTATTTTCGGATAAGGTGTATGTAGCACTAGCTGCCGCAGTCGCTGTCGCATTCTGGCTGGTATTCAACATACTTGACGGAATTCTGTTGTTGTCGCCGCCTGCATTCTTCTATCCAATACCTGATGACGCACTTCCGGGTTTCGCGTTATCACACGTTACGGCGGCGCTTGTAGCTATGGTTGTTTGTATGAATGTATACCTGTTTAGAAACATGAATACAGGAGGTGCCAAGACATCGTTACTTTCAGGCTCCACATTAGGGACAGTATCCAGCATGTGCGCTGGTTGCTCTTCAGTCGGCTTTTACCTTGCGGCCACGTTTGGCACGGCAGGTGTAGCAGCTTCCACTTTTCTGTCAAACTATCAGCTTCCTCTTAGACTGCTTGCCATCGGACTATTGATATGGGCATACTACTCTGCCCACCGGCGCATAACAAAATCCTGTTCTCTACAGCCATCTGCTTAACTTTTTATTTAGTTCTGGCAGCACAGCGGTCATGGATCACATTCTGGCAAGGATAAAGGGGCCGAAAATGGAAGAAATCAAGGCTGTCCTGAAAGCAGACGCGGTAAACCATACCAAACAAGGACTGATGCTTAGACACATCTGGCGGAACGCAGATGATCCAGATGAGATTGTGTTCATTTTCACTGCAGAGGATCTCGACGGCGCCAGGAGATACATCGAGGCAGCACATGAGCAGATGCTCAAAGTGAATCCGGATGCATCCATGCCTACAATGCTCTTCCTAAAAGGCGAGTAGGATCGTTGCTACTATTGTTATATAGCATCATGAGTAGAAATATGCATGGCTCCCAGCCAGAACCAAAACGGATTCTTTCCATTCTTTACCATAGTGTCCAATAATTTTGAAAAAGATCTTGACGTTGTAAAGCGCGTCTTTTCAGGGTTTGAGAAAATAACTCATGTTGATCATGGTTTTAGGCTGAGCGAAAGGGCGGAGATGGCCGCAGGTTGGTGGTTTTACGACATCTTTGTTACACATGATTTTGCCGCCAAGATATTCCGACAGCTTATACCCGAAGGCGTCCGCAACAAGAGAGCAGCTGCGATCAAAATAATTGACCATTTTCAAGACCAACTTCGCAAGTATGGATCAGAAGCAAAGATAAAGATGCATGGCGATATCCCATTTGCTGCGCCGTGGTGGGCATGGCTCATGAGATAAAGCCGGGACTTTTAATTCCACAGGCAAACTATTCGCGGGACTTTTTCTCTCGTCTGTTGCTTTTGCCCTCACTCTTGCCACTCAGCTTTGCATTTGCAACCGCATATGGATTCTTCGCTCTACCTTTGCGCTTTATTTTTTTGACAGTTCTGACGAACTTTTTCTCGCTGACTCCTTTCTTTACGCTTCTTGGCATACTCGGGCATGCTAAACATTGAATATTAAAAGAGCTGCAGATTATTATCTGTCATTCATTATCCTACATCAGTCTTGCTCATTTCATCTCCTATCAGGTGATGGCCTAGCACTAAGGACAACATCAATTGGCATCATTTCACCATCTCGAAGTACAGTCAAAGTAACTGTGTCCCCTGCCTTCTTCTTGCTTTCAATGTATGAAAGAAGATCATCTATCTTGTTTACTGTTTGGTTGTCAACTCCCAGAATTATGTCCCCGCCTAATTCAATTAAGTTACTTGGACGTTGGCCTTGGAATCCTGTAACGTCTCCAATGGCAACAGGCATATCGCCCCCTCTTACACCCGCCTTGTCTGCAGGACCTCCCATGACAATATCAATTACAAGAAATCCCCTAGCTTCCTTTAATCCCAGTTCTATGGCAATTTCTGGTGTAACATCCTCGCCTGTAATGCCAATCCAAGGATGGACATACGATCCATTTGTAATTAGGGCAGGTAGGATCACCTTTAAGGTGTCAGACGGGACTGCAAATCCTACTCCAGAAGAAACTCCAAATGGCGATGCCGAAAAAATTGCAGTGTTCATCCCTATTACCTCACCTTTCAGATTTAGCAATGGTCCACCAGAGTTCCCGGGATTGATTGCCGCGTCTGTCTGTATTATGTTTGGAATCGAAAAGCCATAGATGACTGTGTTGTTATTTGTGGCATTATTATCTGGAGGAATAGATGACGGTAAGAGCCTGCCAAGGCCGCTTACAACGCCAGTGCTCATGGATCCAGTTAGACCAAATGGGTTTCCAATAGCTACTACCTCTTCACCTACTGAAAGGTCGGATGAATTTCCAAAGGGCAAGGGGACGATCTTTTCTGCAGGGACATCTTGCAATTCCAGTACCGCGGTATCTGCAAATACATCTGAACCAATTACCTCTGCTGCGTAAACCGAGCCATCAGAAAATGCCACTGAGACGTTTCGCGCATTCGCAATAACATGGTAGTTTGTTGCAACATGACCCTCATTATCAATGACAAATCCGGAGCCTATGGCAGTTATCTCTGGCGGTAATTGGTTACCATCACCGTTGGGAGGGGGTATTGGCAGGGAAAAAGTCGGAATCCCAGAGGCAGTAATCTGCACCACAGAACCATTGACCTTTGAAAATAGATCCCTAAACGTAAGATCACTACTATTTATTCGCGGTTCTAAGAAGACGGTCGAATTATTGTTAATCGGCTGGTTGTCATTCACATCACTTTGCATCGATTCTTGCAAAGGTGTGAAGATCATTACAACTAGCAGGGCTAGTGATGCAGCACATGTCAATGAAATAACACCTTTGCTTGTAGTAGTAATGATATTACGAACCATCTCTTGACGATGTACAATAAACTTTATAGTTGCAGCGAATCTTGGGCACCTAATAATTTACGGTACTACCAATACTTCTTCGAGGTATACCAGTTCAGATGTACTTGATTCTAGAAACTAGCAAATTATCAATACTTGGCAAGTGAATTATTATCCATGACTCTACAACACGCTCCTGACTGGTTGAAATTTCTGGTAGTTTAGGTATGCGTGTGCCTACTTGAATTCTTCTTCCAAGATCTTGCGTTTCTTGCTTATCTGGAACAGGTTATCCGATCTTTTTAGCGCATCTTCACGCGATCGCTTGAATACCATTGATTGAAGAAGCAGGTGGTTCTCAGGAATTAC
>JBDZWB010000146.1:0-4509 GCA_040255975.1 Nitrosopumilales archaeon | reverse complement strand
AGGTTCTGATGTTGTACTTTTTCATGCAGTCTGGGCAGACGCTCTGGCCATAAGGTATCCTGGTATTGCAAAAAGCACATGCTGCCGTGGCACTTTCATTCGCTTTGGCTATCGTCTTCAACAAAATGAAGTAAGAGGGGATCGCTATTAAATCTTACATCGGGGCGATCAGGATTCTTGGCCGATTCGGCGTGTTGTGGTGGCATTTCTTGCCGCATAGCGGGCAGTTCTTTCTATCTAGAAACACGCACTGGCAGATGTGGGACTTCATATAGCTCTCGGCTGCCTTTGTGAACTCGCCGGTGCCGTTGCAAAAAGGACAATCAGAATCAGTGATTTCTATCGTGCCCTTGCCAGAACAGACGGGGCACTTCTGAACGTCAGTCTGAGCCATCCTCACTATGTGAATTATACTATAATATAATGGCTATGCTGTTTAATAGTAGAAAATTCTGGAACTTTACTACCAATTTTGTAGTCGCAAGAAAATTTGTTATATGCGTGCGATCATTCCGGTGCGATGCGTATAGCAGAGGACCTGCTCCGTATTGCAAAGGGCGAAGTCTTGGAAGACGACTGGAGCCGGCAAATCTATTCTGTTGACGCAAGCCACTACGAGATCACACCTGCAGCGGTGACATATCCTACAGATGAAAATGACGTAAGCCGGCTTTGCGAATACAGCGCCACCAAACAAATCCCGGTAACGGCGAGGGGTGCAGGCACAGGTCTGCTTGGCCAGTCCCTCTCAAGAGAAGGGATTGTTCTTGATTTTACAAAACACATGAACCACATAATTGAAATCGAAGACGATTATGTGACCGTTCAACCAGGCATAGTCAAAGCGGTGCTTGATAAGGAACTAAAAAAGGAAAACAAGTTCCTTCCTCCAGACCCTGCAAGCAGCAACTATTGTACCATCGGCGGCATGATAGCCGACAACTCTAGCGGCATACACTGCCTAGGGTATGGGAACACCATCGACTTTCTAGATCAAGTAAGCGTCGTATATCCTGACGGCAGAACCGGCTTTGCAAGTGCCGACAGGTTTGACGACCGCATCGAAAAATTGCACGAATTATTACGACCATTTGTCGACATGATAGAAAAAGGGTATCCTAAGGTGAGCAAGAATTCCTGCGGCTACCGTCTTGATGCAGTGATCGCTGGGAACGAGTTTCATCCGCACAAGGTCTTTGCCGCTTCCGAGGGAACACTTGGAATGGTCACCTCTGCAAGAATGCGCATCCTGGACATCCCTGCGCACAGGTGTATGCTGGTGCTTGGATTTGAAGACCTCATTGGGGCAATCTCTGCAGTGCCCACTATCCTGAGGTTCTCGCCGGCCGCACTTGAAATGATGGATCACACAATTGTATCGCACGGCGGCAAGATGTCGGCTGCAGGCGATGCACGAGGCTGCCTGCTGTTCATAGAATTTGCGGGAAGCAGTACAATGGGTGTTGAAGAACGAATGTCGCAGTGCAGGAAAGAACTGGCGGGCAGGTGTTCTGTGATCGAATATGCTTCTGACGAGCAGAGCATAATCCGGATATGGCATGCAAGAAAGGGCGCGCTCAACAATATCATGAAGATGACTGTCGGAAGCAGAAAGCCGATAGGGCTGATAGAAGACACAGTGGTAAGCCCCACACTTCTTGCAGACCATGCTACAACGTTGCTGGAGACATATCGAGACAACAGGCTGGATTATGTGATGTTTGGGCACGTAGGAGATGGCAACCTGCATACAAGGCCGGTCATTGACATCAGTTCAAAGTCGCAAGTGGAATTGATTGAAAAGATTGCCGCAAATGTATTTGATAGGGTAGTCAAAGCCGGAGGTTCTATAACCGGCGAGCACGGTGATGGGCTTGCAAGGGTGGGATATATCGAAATGATGTATGGCAGGAATCTAACTTCTCTCTTTTCTTATGTAAAGAAGCTGTTTGACCCGCACTTTACAATGAACCCTGGCAAAAAAGTTCCAGTGCAATGATTTAAGAATGGTTCGTGCTGATCTGCTTCAGTTGAAGGCGCGCCCCACTGACTTTGCAAGACTATGGGGATATTCTGTAGGCTTTTACGGGGTGTGGCTCATTCATGTCGGTCGCGAGATGGGTTTGCTTGAGAGGATTGCTTCAAGCCCATTGTCTTCAAAGCAACTGGCTTCATCTGCAGGCTTACATCCTCCTACCGTACAGGCATGGTGCTCTGCAGCAGTTTCCTATGGGTTTTTGGGCAGAAAAAATGACATGCTTTACTTGAAGCCGGGAATAAAAGCACTCTTGCTGGACAAAAAGAATCCTGATTATCTTGGAGGGCAATTTTCATACCTTGCGCTCAGGAGCCTGGAATACGACCATTTGGCAGATCTCTTTAGGTTCGGGAAGACCCGTGGAATGTCATCAACAACCTTGCGCGCGATAGAGCAGGCTACCGACTGGGATCATTATGCTTTTCTGGCATCGATCAGGCGAAACAAGAGGTTGCACAGGGTGCTGACAAATGGTTGCAAGATGCTTGACGTGGGCTGTGGAACAGGCAGTCTGCTCTCCAAGATGAAGGCGGCATACCCAAAATCAATATTCACAGGAATTGATCCTTCTGAAAAGGCGGTCGCGATTGCACGCAAGAAGAATGTCAAACAAACCAGAATAATAAAACAAGCAGGAGAACGGATGTCATTTGAAGGCGAGTTTGATGTCATTTACCTTGGAGAATCGCTTTACGCAGCAAAAGACAAGCGAAAAGTAGTGTCAAACTGCCAGAGGGCCTTAAAGCGCGGGGGCACGATCGCTATAGTGGAAGGGTTGCTACAGGAATCAAACTTGCAAAGTGACGATAATCGGCTGATAATGGGGATGCAGCTGGACTTTGCGCTTCAGGGACATAGCTTTATGACAAGAAAGGAAATGGAAAAGTTGCTTGGGAAGTTTTCAAAGGTTCATTTCGAGGAGCTTGGAGGCTCCGTCTATCTGGTGACTGCAACCAAGTAGTAGTAGACCTATTCGGCGCCTATCAAACCAAGCAGGTCAAAACCCTCTGCCGACTTTTCATTGATCTCGGCTATAGAGACGAGGTGGCCGTCAGGGTCCTGTATTATTGCGTGCTTGCCAAATGGCTCAACTTTTGGCTTTTTAAAGAACTTGACCTTTTTCGCCTTCAATGCCTTTACTGTAGAATCAAGGTCGCTCACTTCAAAGCCTATCAGCATACCGGAACCAGTCTTTATCTTGCTCTTTCTCTTTGCAGGGTGAAGCGCAAGCACGGTATCTTTGTTGAAAAACTCTGTCCAGTCCTTTGACTTTGTCTTTACCGGGAGACCCAGCGTGTCCTTGTAGAACCTGATGGACTTCTCCATGTTTGAAACAAGCAGTATGACCGCGCCAACTTTTCTAAAGGTCAAGCAAGCACACCTAACGAACCATTGTTTAGGTAAATAATGAACTTTTCCTCACAAGTCCAATAATACAGGCTGAAAGACAATTCAGAGGATTGAATTCTCTATAAGTCATTGTGCGCAATTGTTACTGTGGTGGATTCTAGTTTCAAATTGCGTGCAGGTGCAGCTCTTGCAGTCGCTGTTGCCGCGGACGTTATCGACTATGCAGCCGCGCCACTATCTGCAATTCCCATAATTGGCGATATTCCTGACGCCATAATTACGGGCATCTTGTTTGCCATAACTCGGAGCAAGCGCTCGACACTACTCAACTTGATCGAGTTTGTCCCTGTAATTGGTGACTTTGTACCGACCTACACGCTAACTACTCTGATGTGGATATACAAAGAGTCAAGGAAGAAGAATGAGGAGCGGGCTATTGTCCCTCAATAGTTATCTCTAGCTGGATCCTTTCGCCATTCTTCATTTCGTGATCCAAAAAGTCGTCAACCTCATTTCCATTGACGGTGACTCTAGTCACTGTTTCAGAATCGAGACCCATGACGCTCAGGAACTCTCCTACTGTATATTCCCTTGGCGTTGTCGACTCGATGTGGATTGTTCCAGACGTGTCGTGGGTATGCATTGGCGATATGCCTGAAGGCCCGTATCTGTCAAAGGAATGATCATGCCACAGAGTCGACTGCATCCCAATCCCTTCGGGGATCACTGCTTGCCGGCCATTCACTAGTATTGACATCAAGACATGGTCGTGCCTTGCAAGTGGAACGCGATGGATTTCCTCGAGGTTGAATTCCTGTTCTTCTCCTCCCGCAGTCTCGTTTGCAGCAAGCGGCTGGTACACAAACATGTAAATCATGACTATCGATACAATGCCGATGGCTACAAATCCAATGCCTGCGTAAAGAATGACCTGTTTTTTTTGCCCCGGTTGCATGCCCGCTATTCAAACAAAGGGCTACATCAGTCTTGCGCATGTATTGCAGTAGCGACAAGCACCTGCCAGGGGAAGTTTATCATGCCGTCCTTGGTAAAACGCCTTGCATTTAGTTCCGCTTCTGCTTTTATCTCGGCCAATATGGCAGGACCTTTGTCCATGATGG
>JBDZWB010000145.1:0-4510 GCA_040255975.1 Nitrosopumilales archaeon | reverse complement strand
GTCATCTAGGTTTTCCGATCGCGGGTCTGAGCGATGAAAGGAGTGCAAGGGCTGCAATAATGTTCCATGAAAGCAGTAATTTTACAATTTCAAACTCGACTATTGCATTCAACTTTGATGGGATCTATGTTAGGAACAGCAGCAACTTCCAGATCACTGGTACCGATATCCATAGTAACACCAGATCAGGAATAGACATCCGGGCAGGGTCGAACAGCTTTGTTATCAGCGGAAACCACATACACGATAACGGCTATGAAGGCGTGATCTGCACAGAATGCACAGGCGGAGTGCGCATCGAAAACAACAACTTAGAGCATAACGCAGAGACAGGCATAAAGCTGTTCTCACATACCAATTCCACCACAGTTTCAGGCAACGACATTGGATACAACGAAAAGTTTGGCATCTATCTTCGGAACAACAGCTCTGGGAATATAGTCAGCAATAATACCGTGACTGGAAGCGAAGAAGGAATAACGCTAACAGGTTCTTCAATAGATAACACTATTGCAGACAATATCTTGGACGGCAATGATGTAGCGATAGAGTCTGATGCGACAAGCCAGTCAAACGTACTTAGAAATAATAGGATGAATGCAACTCAGTCGGGTTAGACTCTGTGCCTCATGGTACGATGTTCCTCCATGCAATCCCTTGAGCAAAATTCTGAGATGCAACCGTCATGACTGCAGGGCACAGGTTCAGAGTGGTTAAACTTTTTGTTGCAGTAGGTGCATACCGCTTCAAGATTCGGAAAGTCGCGGTTGAGGAACGACTCGCATGACCTCTTTTCCCGAAACCAGAGCACTTCAAGGTTCATCTTTTCGGCATGCGTCAAGACAGTATCGTACGCTTCATAGTAGCCGGGGGCATAAAACTGGCGCACGAATACAAAGCCACCAGGATGTTTTTTTGAATTTTGGTTCCGGTAGGCCACCAGCCACTTTTCCAGAGGCAGCTCATCGTCTGATGCAACCTCTTTCCTGCTCTTCACATTATTTCTTTGTAATCGCGGGTTTAATTTCTTGCTGCCAGCGCTTCCTGCATGTAATGACGAAGCTCCGATGTCTTTACTCTTTCTTGCTGCATCGTGTCCCTGTGCCTGATTGTCACTGTGTCATCTTGCATCGTGGTCTGGTCTATAGTGACTGCAAATGGAGCACCCACCTCTTCCAGCCGGCGGTAGCGTCGGCCAATTGATCCCGATTCGTCGTAAAACGTGTCAAAGTCGTACTTTAGATCAGAATGTATCTTGCGCGCCTTCTGGTCTAGCCCGTCTTTTGTCATAAGTGGCAATATGCCGACCAGTACAGGCGCAAGGTATGGCTTTAATCGTATAACCACCCTATCGTCGTGTTGCTCGTCTTCATAGTAGCAGTGCTCCAGAATGGTGTAAATGCTTCTGTCAATTCCCATCGACAGCTCGAAAACGTGCGGTAAGACTTTGGTCTGGTCGGCAGGGTCAACGACTTCAAGATTCTGCTTGCTCGTCGTCCCGTGTCCCTTCAGGTCATAGTCGGAACGATAGTTGCAGGCAACGAGCTCCAGCCACCCTATGCTAGTTTCCACTTCAAAATCAAATGCAACAGAAGCGTAGAATGCTTTCTCCTCATCTGACAGCCGGCGGAATCTGCTGCGCTTTATGTCGATGCCGGTCTTGGCATAGAACTCCATTAGGAGCGCAAGGTAGTAGGCAACAAGCTTATTTGGAATCAGGCCCTTGTTGATCGCTTCCTCAGCCGTCGTTTCTGTGATAGAGGAACCATCATGCGACGAAATTCGCAGGATAGTATTCTTTACTTCATCAAACTTGGGCATTTCATTCAGCCTATTTGGATTGCAGAATACTTCAATTTCAGCCTGATAGAATTCTCTTAAGCGGAGCAAGCTTTGCCTTGGCGCAATTTCATTACGAAAGCTCTTGCCTACCTGAGCGATCCCAAGAGGTAGACGGCCGCGCATTGTCTTGAAGACACGGGCAAAATCCACAAAAATAGTCTGGCACGTCTCAGGTCGAAGATACGCCTCTTCAGCAGCGGGGCCGATGCCAACCCGAAACATCATGTTGAACCGACTTACATTGCCAAATTCCCCCTTGCAGTTTGGACAGCGCAGATTGTGTTTCCTTATCAAGGCGTTGATCTCTTCGTCGGCCATCCTTTCTGGCACATTTTCGCCAGTCCTTTCAGTGATGAATCGGTCAGCACGGAAGGTAGAATTGCACTTTGTGCATTTTACTATAGGGTCGGTGAAGTTGCCTATATGGCCTGATGCGACAAAAACGCTTTTGCTCATGATCTGGCAGCCATCGATCTCCATCATGCCGTCGCGCCTTACCAGCTCGCGCCTCCACAGCTCGATGAACTTGTTCTTCATGCTTACACCGGTAGGTCCATATTCCCAAAAGCCTGCCGGGGCGTCCGAGTAAATCTCACAACTTGGAAAGTAGAATCCCCTTTCAAGGGCAAGTTTCATTACCTCATCATAATTGGTAACCATCTGCAAGAAACAGACATTTGAGACGGGCTTTAAGTTTATTGCCTGGGTTTTATGTAAGAGTATATCAGACATAACATTTTATCTCGGTCAGATTCAAGTAGGTTTCTGGTTTGAAAGTATCTGACAGGACGCATGGTGTCGAGTACGCAATCCGCGACATTGCGGCCTACGCACGAAAATACAAGGCGTCGGGCAAGGAGATAATCTATCTCAACATAGGCGACCCTGTCAAGTTTGACTTCCAAACTCCAGAACACATCAAGAAGGCTCTTGTTGACGCTGTTATGCGTGATGAGAATTATTACACCGACTCTGAAGGATTGCCAGAGCTCCGCCAAGCCATTGTAGAGAAAGAGTCTGAGAAGGGACTTGACGTCACAGAGGATGATGTCATTGTCACAAACGGCGTATCTGAGGGGCTCGATATGACAATGGCATCCATTGTCGATCCAAACAGCGAAGTGCTGATGCCCGGACCTTATTATCCACCATATGCGTCGTATGCAAAATTCTATGGCGGCAAGCCCGTCGAATTCAAACTGCATTCAGACGGTAAGCCGGATCTTGAGGACTTAAGGTCAAAGATAACACCAAGATCGCGGGCGCTCTGCATCATCAGTCCCAATAACCCGACAGGAGAGGTATTTGACAGAAAAAGCCTGCAACAGCTAGTTGACATTGCTACAGAGCATAACCTCTATGTCATTTGCGACGAGATATACGACAAGATCGTCTTTGATTCTCAATTCACAGGCATAGGCAAGGTTGCCAAGGATGCCCCTGTAATTTTGTTAAATGGCTTTTCAAAGGCTTATCTGATGAGCGGGTGGCGCTGTGGATATATCGCCATGAACAGTAATTCTAAAAAGCTTGCAGGTCTGCGCGAAGACATACCCAAGCTTGCGCGCGTACGGATTGCTGCAAACCTTCCAGTCCAAATAGCGGCCGTCCAGGCTCTGAAAGGCCCGCAAACGCATATCCCCAAGATGGTAGAAAAGTTAAGATCCAGACGCGATTATGTAGTCAAGCGCCTCACTGCTATGGGGATGCAGTGCAGGGTACCGCGCGGCGCGTTCTACGTCTTTCCAAAGATCAACCTTGGAACTAAATGGAGAGATGACCAGCATTTTGTAATAGATCTGTTGAACAATACGGGTGTCCTGACGGTGCACGGCTCAGGCTTTGGCTCGACCTATGGCGCGGGTCATTTCAGAATAGTCTATCTGCCACCAGAAGAGATGCTAGAGAAGGCAATGGACAAGATAGAGCGCTTTGTAAACAAATAGTTCTAGCTCTTCCCATCTGTTCTTGGCGCATTTGCATGTGGCATTGCAGGGACAGCTTTTCTTCTGCTTACTGCCAGTGCTAGAGCAACTGATGCTAATGAAATCATTGCAGATGTAAGGAATATCAAGTTGTAGGCCTCCTGTGTTGGGAATTGCCCAACAACTCCTTCTATTGTTCCTTGGTATGTTTGCTGCAATATTCCTGCAGATGCCGGACCCACTGACATTCCAACTAAATTGAGAAGAAGCGTCATTCCCAAGGCGATACCAGTCATTTGCATTGGCACTGAAAGGAGTATCACATTAAATGCGCCAGTAATCGAAAGCGATAGCCCCGCTGCAAGTATTGTAAGTCCGATTGAAACCATCACTTCGGTCGAATGGAACATAAGCAAGATAAAGAATCCGACTGCACTGATTGCAGTGCCAATCAATGTCAGCTTGGTGTTCTTGATTTTATTCAGTATAAAGCCTGACATAATTGTCCCAATCAGCAATACAATCATGAAGGGCAGCTGAACGCTGGCAGCAGCTACAGCGTCTCCTCCAAATCCCAATGGTACTGGGCTCCTTACCATGACAGGGATCGTAAGATATACCATGAAAATGGACATGAATGTCAGCATGAGAATGATAGTTGGGGGAAGGAAATTCCTGTTGGCCATTAACTTGAAATCAAGTAAAGGCGAACTCGATCTTTTTTCAATTGCAACAAATGCTGC
>JBDZWB010000144.1:0-4532 GCA_040255975.1 Nitrosopumilales archaeon | reverse complement strand
GGAACTCTATGTTCAGCGATTTGATCTTTTTTCTGCCAGCAGGTTCGTCTTCAAATTCGAAAGTAAATCTGCCCTTCACTTTGTCTCCCTTTTCGAACGTCACTAAGGCAACGATCTTGTTGGGTTTGGTCGTTTTTTCAAACTTGATCGTGCGTTGAAGGTTGTTGTTGGCCATCATTGCCACCTTCAGAAAAGGTTCTATCGATGATCTGCCCTTCAATCCTCCTGCAATGTTGCTGAACGGCTCTTGGACGACAGCGTCAAAGTCAAAAAGTTCCATAATGCCGCTTAGATCCTTGGTATCAATACACTTGAAGTACTGGCGTATTACATCTTCGCCTGTAACCGGCATCTGCTCTTTGAATCTAGGCTTCAGAGATATTATTCACCTTTTTGACGCTTTTGTTAGCGCTGTTTGCATAGATAACCTCTAGGAATGCAGTGCAATGCAGTTCACTGTTATCTGAGCACAACTTCAGCTACGGTCGTATTCGAGGTGACATTGATTTCGGCCTTAACATTGGCCAGATTCTGAAATATGAGTGTCAGGAGCTCCTTTGTAAAGAGCGACCAGTTTTCGCCAAGTTCATGCTGTATTATGAAGACGTGCTTGCGCGAGCCCTCGATCTTGTGGTCGGCCTTTATGCCGGACACCTTCATGTATTCCTCAAGCACTGCCAAGACGACCCAGAGATTATACTGCCTCTTCATAAAGAGCACCGAATCCTTCATCAGACCAAACGCCAGCTGTGCAGCCTGTTTTATTATTTCGTCCCTGTAGCGGTCGATGTCCTTTATCCCGCTGGTCTTTGCAACTGAGATAGCTCTATCTATCAGGCTTGAGAGTATCACTTTTGGAACGGGCATCATGCCGATCTTGTTCTCAAACCGGTCCCACTCGGAATACCTCTTTAAGACCTGATTGACAAGCACGTTGAGGGAAATCTCTCTGTTGTCGGCCTCTGCCTGGAGCTCGTCTATTACCGCAGAGTCAAGTCTGAATGTCACGCTACGAGTCTTTTTTGATTGGGAGATGCCTTCTGACACGCTTGGCTCGTCTGACATCTTTTCATTTTTAAGTTAATTGGGCGCATTATAAAGCATTTGTGATTTTCGACAAGTAGTCATATGATGCGCTTTACCATTTACGCAGGTCCCCTTCCAAAAGGCCGCTTCCAAGGTGTAGCCTGTCGATGTGTTTTGACAGGTCCTGATTATTCTCAAATTTTGACCCGCAATATGGGCATACTGCGCTGCTTGTTGCAGCCGGCAATTCCACCTCTGCCAAGTCTATGCTCCTCTTGTGCGAATCTCCAATTATGGACTTGAGCGTCAGCATCCCCGCAATTTTTCCCTTTTTTGTTACTGGCATCCTCCTGATACCACGCTTTCTCATGAGAACTATGGCGTCTTTGACAGGCACAGACTCATCTATGGTTATGAGTGGGGAACTCATCACGTCTTTGAGAATGGCCTTGAAGGGACTCCTGTGCTCCGCCACTACTCTGTAGAGAATGTCCCTCTCCGTGACTATGCCAGCTGGCTGCATATCCGCGGTCCTGCGTACGATGACGCTTGACACCCCTTTTTGTCGCATAGCCCTTGCAGCATCGGCGAGGTAAACCGATTCATCCATTACCAAGACGTCTCTTTCTGCAATGTCGCCAGCTTTTTCATCAGAGTGCTCCAAGTGCATAAGTCATGTACTATACATCGGCGATATATTGTGCATGTTTGCAGTGCCATGCACAATATTCCTAGATGTAAAATACTATGAACCAGTAAAAGGTGGCATGAGCATTGAATCTGTAACGGTTTCTAGCGTCATGGTAAGGAATGTAAAGACAGCCAATGAAGTTCAGTCCGTCAAGATGGTTGCAAAGATTATGGCTGACTATAATATCGGAAGTGTTGTCATTGTCAGTGGCAACAATGCAGCCAAGCCTGCGGGTATCATTACAGAAAGAGACATCGTCCGCATGGTGGGGTTAGAGCAGGTATTGACTCTTGAGACACCTGCGCGCGACGTGATGAGCAAGCCGGTTATCACCATAGAGGGGGGAGTTCTGTGAAGGACGCGCTGCAGGAGATGGAGCTTCATGACATCCGCCGGTTGCCAGTTGTGGACAAGGATAAAACGATGGTTGGCATTGTCACTGACAAGGATATATTCAGGGCACTCATGAAAAGCCAGATGTTGATTACTAGCTTTTGCGAGAGCCTCACGGTAGAATACAAACCAGTCTACGAGAGGCTCAGTGAATTCATGCTAGGAGAAATGCAGACACCGGGAGACAAACCCTGATGAAAATCTTCAACAACATGGTCAGGTATGAAGGTGGCATTGGCATCATAATACAGACAAGAACAGCTTGGCATCATCAGGATAGCGATTGTCACTTGCAATGGCACCTGGTCCCATCGCCTAGAAGCGTCCTCTGACAATGATCCAGCGGCTTGTACTCCATATCTTTATTTCATAATGGCAATAATACGAAATGGTTTGTGTTGAAAGCTGGGGAGAAGAATGAGCCGGGCCTGAAGCGAAACATCAGCCTCTTTCAGGCTGTAATGTATGGCGTCGGCCTGATACTTGGTGCTGGGATTTACGTGCTTATTGGAGATGTAGCTGGTGTTGCGGGAAACGCAATGTGGATCTCTTTCGTGATTGCAGCCATCGTTGCAACGTTTACTGGCCTGAGCTATGCCGAGCTGACATCCATGTTTCCAAAGAGCGCGGCCGAATATGTCTTTGTCAAGAACGCCTTCGGTAACAACCTTGCAGCATTTGTCTCCGGCTGGCTGATAACCTTTGTAGCAATCGCATCTGCAGCAGCTGTAGCCATCGGATTCGCAGGATATCTTGCAAGCTTTGTCCCGCAAGTCCCTCCGATATTGTCAGCCGTTGCACTAATTGCTGTGTTGTCTGCAGTAAATTTCATAGGCATCAGGGAATCGGTATGGATGAACACTACGTTTACTCTTATTGAATTGGCAGGGTTGGCAATAGTTATTGCGGCTGCAGTGCTGCTTGGATCATTTACAGAGGTCGACTATTACGAATTGCCGCCGGCCGTTTCGGGGTCTTTTTCACTTTCCGTGGGCGCCATACTAGCGGCTGCAGGACTGGTATTCTTTGCTTACTTTGGTTTTGAGAACCTTGCCAACATCTCTGAAGAAACCAAGAATCCTACAAAGACGATTCCGCGAGCTCTTGTGCTCTCGATCGTGATTACAACTGTCATCTATATTGCGATAGCCGTCTCGGCGGTGTCGCTAGCTGGCTGGGAAGAGTTGTCGTTGAGCGAAGCACCGCTTGCGCTGGCGGCAGAAAAAGCATTTGGGAAGACGGGTGTGACAGTTCTTTCTGCGATTGCACTCTTTGCAACGTCAAACACGGTCTTGATGATGTTGGTCGCAGGGTCTAGGATAATGTTTGGGATGGCACGGGATCGCGCCATGCCTGCAGCGCTTGGTCGGGTTCACCCTGCAACAAGGACCCCGTGGATTGCAATCGCAACGACTATGACGGTCACGATAGCAGTGATAGTGCTGTCAGGAGGCAGTATTTTTGTTGTGGCCAACATCGCTGTCTTTGTTATTTTCATGGTATATGCCCTTGTAAACATGTCTCTGATCTGGATAAGGTACAAGCAGCCTAGTCTGGAAAGACCGTTCAAATCTCCAGTGAGGATCGGTTGGTTCCCAGTTCTAGCTGGACTTGGATTTGTAACGTCGATTGCGATGTTGACACAGTTTGACAGCATTACAATGATTGCAGGAGCAGGAGTACTAGTGACTGGACTGGCAAGTTACGCAGCAATAGGGAGACACAATGATATGCAAAGGAAGCGCAAGATCAAATGAAATGGTCTCTAGGTGACTTTGTCTATGGCGCAACCGACGGAGCAGTCACGACTTTTGCGATAGTAGCAGGAGTTGTTGGCGCGTCGCTGTCCCCTTCGATAGTGCTCATCCTCGGGTTCGCAAACCTTTTGGCCGACGGGTTCTCCATGGCTGTCGGGAATTACCTGGCGACAAAGACCCAGCGCGAGTACATTGAAAAAGCCAGAAAAAGAGAGGAATGGGAAATCGACAATCTTGTAGAACAGGAAAAACAAGAGATCCGTGACATTTACGCCAAGAAGGGCTTCAGGGATGAATTGCTGGACGAGATAGTTAGAGTGATCACATCTCGCCGTAAGATCTGGGTGGACACGATGATGAAGGAAGAGTTGGGGCTTATCGAAGACAGCAAGCGCCCGCGCGACACTGCCATCACGACATTTGCAGCATTCAATGCGATAGGTCTGATACCACTGCTTCCGTTTGTGGCAATGTTTATGGTTGGCTCTTCAACCGTTTCATCCGTTGATGCCTTTACATACTCGATGATATTCACAGGAGCGGCATTTTTTCTGATAGGCGCGGTGAAAGGCAGGGTTGTCCAAAAACCGCTTTTAAGATCTGGCATGAGCACACTCCTAGTCGGCGGAATTGCTGCTGTTGTTGCCTATGCAGTGGGCTACCTT
>JBDZWB010000143.1:0-4539 GCA_040255975.1 Nitrosopumilales archaeon | reverse complement strand
GTGTGTATAGGAGATGGCATATATTTATTTGATTTTAGCTGGAAAATCACACATCATTTGGAAGTAACCTAAAAAAAAGCAAGGTTCACACATCCGCGAAATTTTGCAGAATTGTTAATGTCAAGCAAAAGCGTCTGGCTTAAATTAGCTGATTATCGCACTTGAAATGGCGACTGAATTGGCGATGTACAAGAAAATCCTTGTGCCTTATGACATCTCCGAGCCTGCAGATAACGCACTAGAGCATGCTGTTCGCCTCGCAAGCGCTGGCCCAAATGGAACGGCAGAAGTAATCCTCATGAGCGTAATTGAAGATGTACCCATCTACCCAGTTGTAGAGCATGCAGTCAGGTCGAGAAAGGATCCCAACTTTAAGTCGTTTGAACAAAATGTACAGCACGTCTATTCGTCAATAAAGGCGTATGTCGCCGAGGTTCTAGAAGAAAAGTGTAAGAAGTATCAACAGAGGGCAGGGTTCAGATTCAAAACAGAGATAGTAAGGGGCAAGCCAGTTGCAGAGATACTCAAATACGCAGAAAAAGAGCGTGTAGGACTTATTGTGATGGGGAGCGCTGGCCTAAGCCGCGCGTCAATACTAATGTCGCTTGGCAGCGTGACGAGAGGCGTTATTGAAAAGTCCAGTTGCCCCGTAATGATAGTTCGTTGAAATGCAGAGTTGCTGAGAGGGGCATGCTGCAACCATTACAGCTCTTGCCAGCCGAGCTATTCCTTGTATTCGTGAAGCACCAATTTCCCGCCACATGCCGTGCATTCCGTGACTGCAAGCGGGTATCTCTTGCCGCAATTTGAGCACTTCATGTGCGACATTGGGTCATGATGCGAATGCATACAGGCATTGCACAATATCTGGCACTATTAAAAGATGTTCAGGCAGATCCGCTTCGAGCTTGTCACAGCGCCCCGATATCAATTTAATATCACGCAGGACAGAGTGAATGCAGGCAGCAGTAGCGGACAATGGCATTTCACGAATCTCTGGTACTCAACACGTTGCTTGTGGCGGCAGGTCTTGCCATGCTGTATTTCGGCTCTGAGTGGCTCGTCAGGGGCTCTGTCAACGTTGCCAAGAAGCTGCGCGTAAGCCAGCTTGTGATCGGGCTGACAATAGTCGCATTTGGCACATCGACGCCCGAGCTTGTAGTCAGCATAAACGCAGCCCTGAGCGGCCAGGCGGACATTTCGCTTGGAAATGTGGTGGGCAGCAACATCGTAAACATTGGCCTCATACTTGGTCTGGCGGCCACCATCATGCCCATAGCGGTCCACATCAGCACGATAAGAAAAGAGGTCCCGATAATGATTGGAGCTGCGCTTGCCTTAGTTGCCCTGTCGCTCTTTGACGGCATGATAACCCAGTTGGAGGGCGGCCTGATGATTGCGGCGCTGGCCGCGTTCACCTATTTCAGCTACAGGCAGTCAAGAAGGGAAGAAATGACCAAGGAGAAAAAGGAACAGGCAGAGGTTGAGGAGGCTGGGCCCCACAAAGAAACAATGGAACATCTAGAGTCGGTCGTAGAAACCGCGTCTGCCGTTCCAGACGACTACGAAGAAGAAAAAGGTGCGGCGCAGAAAGAGGCTGCTTCGCCTGCATTCATGAAATCAGGGCTGCTGATAGCAGCCGGCATAGCCTTGCTCTATTTTGGCGCCTCGTTCACCGTGGACAATGCAGTCGTAATAGCTACAACAGTCGGCATATCAGAGAGAGTAGTCGGCCTTACCATAGTCGCCATCGGGACATCGCTCCCCGAGCTTATCACGTCGGTGGTGGCTGCAAAGAAAAAGCACGCCGACCTGAGTGTCGGTAACATTGTTGGAAGCAACATATTCAACGTGCTTTCCATAGTGGGCATATCGGCCGCCATTGCAGGCGTGAGCGTCAACCCGGCCATCTTTACCGATTATGCGGTCATGATTGCGTTCAGCCTCGTCCTTATCCCGATAATGAGAACAGGGTTTGTAATCAGCAGAGCTGAAGGAATTGCGCTTGTAGCCTCCTATCTGGTCTATCTCGTGTTACTTTTGATAATGTAATCAGGATGCGTACCGTTTATTACGGCCAGCCCGGCCAGATTTTCCTTGTATGGCTGGCGCAAAGCTCGGACTTTTGGCGGCATTGCTTGCTGCCGACGCGCTCATTGCGGCTGGAATCTGGTTTGACATCATTTCCATCCTTACCCTGCAGGATTGGTTGCTGATCAACGTTGCAGCCGCCGTATCAGTTGCAATATTCGCCGTCCTGAGGCAGAGGAGGCGCAGAGCCAAAAGTGGCAAAGGCTACCGCCAGACGCTGCTGACCACCAGGGGCGAAGTCGTAAAGAGCGGGGGAGAAAAGATGATCGCAGACTATCTCCATGCGCACAATATCAAGTACGAATATGAAAAGCCTGCAAACGACTCTTCAAACAGGAGGATAAGCAGGCCGGACTTTTACCTGCCCGATTATGACATCTACGTGGAGTACTGGGGCATGGTCAACGCGGAGGAGCGCCATACAAGAAAAGAGTATGTCAAAGGGATGGAATGGAAGATGGCCCGCTACCGCGAAAGCGGGCTTAAGGTCATATCAGTATATCCCAAAGACCTGGACAATCTCGATTCGATTTTCAGGACAGAGCTGAAGAAGTGATCTGGCTGCTGCAAGGATCTGCCTGCATAACCCTTTTTTGCCGGCCATAACAGTCCGGCCCCGTGGAGCATGTCATCTTCCACCATAACGGCAAGGAATACACGATATACGACTCACTCACGATAGACGAGATAAAGACGATATTGGCCATGGAGGAAGAGAGGAACAGGAAGCTTGATGCCCTCAACAAGAAATCAGTAAAGAGATATTTTGAAGATACAGACAAGATGGTCAAGGCTATCCTGAGGCGATGCTTCCAGATGACAGACGATCAGATATCGCAGATTGAAGAAGCCGAGCGACGCAGCCTGACTCATTCTTTTATCCGGTTCATTGCAGTGGCAAATAATTTTAACGGCAGCCGATGACCACGGCGTCGGTGTGACCTTTTGCCCAATTTCTATTGCGGCCGGACTTATGCGGCAGCAGCCACTGTCGAGTCCGCAATAGCTGCCTCTCCCGCTTCCGTGCCAGCGGATTCAACCTCGGCAATCCTCTTTTTCTTTCCTTCGCGCATCTGATCCTTCATCAGCTTTTTGGCGATTCTAGGGTTGTTCTTTTCAAGCCACCTTGCAAACGCCTCCTCTTCCGCTAGGTTCTTTTTCAGCGCGCCGATCGTCTTTTTGTCCGCCCCCAAAAGCTCTAGCGCCTGGATGCCTGCCCTGTACATCACGACCTCAGCCTTTTCAACTATCAGATCGTTTACTGATTCCCAGACCTCCATCTCCCGCTCTGTCCCCACCTCGTCCATTATGTTTCTGAATGAACGGGGCGGCTCCGGAACTGGCAGCCGGCCGCTTTCAGCCGTAGGTGTCATAGTAGCATCCGAAGAATCACCCTCTGCAGCCAGCGCCTGTATCCGCTCTTTCAGCCTCTCCTGCTGTCCCCTTGTCTGCTTCAGGTGTCGCTCCAGGTTCTTCTTTACCCCCGGGACGATGCACTGCAACGCTCTCTGCTCCAGCCGCTCTGCGGCGGCATTTTCATACGACAGCGCCAAGTTGAGACCGTAAATTGCGGTAGCCTTTTTGCCAAAATCCATGCCCGAATCATGCTTGCCTTTCCGGCTGCGGCTCATTTGCTACCTCTTTGCAGACAATGCTTATATGAATTCCAGAAGAAGCAAGCGCACTCTCTACATCATTGCGCCTACCGCTACCAGCATTGCACCCAGTGCCGAAATGCCTGCAATAAACTGCGGAGTCACTATCGACAAGATCTGCTGCAGCTGGCTGCGCATAGTAGCCAGCAGACCCACGCTTTGATCAAGCTGGTTGCGGAAATTGACGTCGACAAAAGGGATTATCGCTCTAAGGTTAGTCGAGATGTTCTCTACCCTGTTAGAGATTTCATTCATCTGTACGGCGACTTCAGATACTCGGTTTGCGGCCGAGTCTATGTTGTTTGCAAAGGTCTGTGCCTTCTGCCCCACTGCGGTCAGCTTTTGGTCAACATCATGGAGTTTCTTGGAAAAGTCATCAAGTGGATGCCAGTATGTTAGGCGCGGTGGATCAAGGGCAATGCCGTTTGCGATTCCTATGTTGATTGAGCCGTGAACGTTGTGGATGATTGAATGAGTATCAAACATGATAGGAGCTGCTTCATTTCTGATCAGCGAAGCAGTCGTGCGCATGTTGCCTGCCACGTTGACCTCAACAATGTTTTTGCCGGTCCGTATGCTTGCAGTAACTTGGTCAACTATGCCGGCGAGCTGATTTAGCGTGTCGGCTGTCCTGTCAATTGCTGCATCCGGGTTCAGAAGGTTTACCCGGATTACATCTTCCACTACCTTGAAGCCCTGGTCTATCGCGTCTCTAACAGCTTTGAGCCGGTCCTGGAAGAACCACAGAGCGGCCGCTACTGCCAGTATAGCTGAACCTATGGTGACTAGTAAC
>JBDZWB010000142.1:0-4548 GCA_040255975.1 Nitrosopumilales archaeon | reverse complement strand
GTTCCTGAACCTTCAGGGTTATTTCCGTATGTAGTCGTTTGTGCACCAGTCACTCTTTCCTTAGCCAGAATCGTTACGTCGTTGCAGTTGGCTCTTTCGATGCCAAGTTGCTCACATCTTTCAAGTTGTTCTGGCGTAGCTGTTCCCCCACCAGGGCTGCCACCGTAAAGCTGTGCGCTTGCTGCTGGGAAGCCTGTAGCCACTACAGAAAATACTGCTAATGCAGCGATAGCCACTATGATTGGCTTGTTCATATTACTTACCCTCTTTGAATTCTGATATTTAACTTTTTATGAAAAGATTTGGCACGGAACTTTTCACCCATCTCGTCAAAGACTGTACAGATGCAAGTAAACATTTAAGACACGTGCATGCAGTTTGGTAAAGATATGGCACGAATTCATGTTCATACTCATGGCAAGTCTCATTCGACCCGTCCTACTTCAAAAAACCCTCCATCTTGGCTTAACCAGAGTAGAGATCAGGTCACAGCTCTTGTGGTCAGGCTCTCAAAGGATGGCATGAGCCCAAGTGAAATTGGGTTGAAGCTTAGGGACGAGCACGGAATTCCGCTTGTCAAGCCCATAGTAGGCAAGAGCATGACTAAGGTTCTAGCGGATAACAATGTCAAATTTGAAATGCCTGAAGACTTGGACATGCTCGTAAAAAAGGCACTTGGACTCCAAAAGCACTTGAAGGCACATAACAGCGACCACCGCAACGTGCGCTCGCTCGAGCTTGTAGAGGCCAAGATCCACAGATTGTCGAAATACTACAAGAAGACCGGAAAGCTTCCGAAGAGCTGGAGATACGCTGCTGTAATCGCTCAGCTAGAGTAAGGTCTCTTTAGATGAGCAGCAAACTTGTAGAAGCCCTCAAACCTTTTTGCGAAAAACTGAGGTCCGTAGTTGAAAATGGCAGTGAGATTGCTGTCATTACACACCTTGATGCAGACGGCATCACCTCTGGCAGCATAGTCGCAAGCGCATTAAGACGTATGGGCGCCCGCTATTCTGTCAGGGCAGTCTCTGACATGAATCATTCGGTCATCGAGAGAATCAAGTCCGAAAATCGCGACTTCCACATCATAACCGACCTTGGTGGTGGCTGGGCATCACAGCTGAGAAAGACCCTTGGCGACAAATGGGTCATCATTGATCATCATCAGATACCTGAAGAAGAGATGCTTACAGACGATGACGGCCAGATATTGAACGCGTGGAAATATGGAATTGATGGCGGAACCCAAGTTCCTGCAGGCGGCATGGCCTACATGGTAGCAAGTACACTTGATAGAAAGAATCGCAGCCTGTCATGTATTGCAGTTGTTTCCGCAGTAGGTGATCGGCAAGATCAGGGCGACAAAAAGTCGTTTGTAGGTCTGAACACTGAAATATTAAAGACAGCCCAGTCGCTTGGACTCGTGAATGTAGACCTCGACATCATGCTTACCGGAAGAGAGACGCGGCCCATCCACGAAGCACTTGCCTACACATCGTTTCCGTACATTGACGGTCTCACTTGGAACAGGGAAGCATGCCACGCTCTCTTGAAGAATGCAGGAGTAAAACTGAAGGATAACAGCCGCTGGCGGGTACTGGCCGAACTTTCGCAGGAGGAAAAAAGTGCAATTCTGGATGCGATAGCAAAGTTTGTAGCAACTTCAAACAAGACGTCAGCCAGCGTGCTTGACGACCTTATTGGTTACGTCTACACGCTTAATGGAGAGGACAAGCGGAGCCAGTTAAGGGACGCCCGCGAGTTTTCCACGATGCTCAATGCATGCGGCAGGATAGGCAAGGCAGGCGTTGGCATTGCAATATGCATGGGTGACAGGAATGCGATGTTGAGTGCAGGTGAAGAGATTGTTGGATCCTACAGGACCACACTTCGCAACTACATCTCCACCATTTTCAGTGAAAAATGGAGGTTAGTCGATGATGGCAGAAACGTGTTTGTCAATGGCGATGGACTATTGGCAGAAGACATGCTGGGAGCAGTGTCGTCGCTTTTAAGCGGCTCTCCAACACTGGGCGGCAAGCTGTTGTTTGTAAGGGCTTTAGCAAAGGATGGCACATACAAGTTTTCATCACGCAAGTGCCTAGGTTGCACGTCGCAGGCTAACCTCGGATTGATAATGCGCCACTACGCCGAGCAATTTAAGGGTGCTGGCGGAGGGCACTCGGCTGCTGCAGGATGCAGGATTCCAGCTGCCGCACTTGAAGACTTTATTGCAGGAATAAAGGCAGCTACAGGAGACCCAAAATTTGCGACGACAACTTGATTTCTCTGTGTCTGTAGAGATCCGATTTCAGAGCAACAAGGAAGCAAAAGCTACTCTGAAGGCATTAATACCAGACAATGTTAACTTTCCAAAAGGTCTGTCAATGAAAATATTTTCAAAAGGCAGCTCGCTTGCAATAGAGTTGGCAGGTAAGAATGTTCCTGCGTCAACCGTTCTGAACACACTTGATGAGGTGCTTGAGCACATTTCCGTGTCAAAGAAAGTGATGACAACAAATGCTTGATCCCAAACTTTTGAAGGAAAACCCGCAGCTTGTACGTGACATGCTGACCAAGCGCAACATGACCGACTTTCCGTTTGAAGAGCTTGTAATGGTTGACAAGCGTAGACGAGAGTTGATTGTTGAGACGCAGGAGCTGCGTCAGAAAAAGAATGTGCTTGCGGAAGCGATCGCTCTCAAGAAAAAAGCAAAACATGACGCAAGTACAGAGCTTGCGCAGATGAAGGAAGTGAGCAGCTATCTTGGTGATAGCGAAGACGAGCTTGTAAAGACAGAAGGCAGGTTCAAGCAACTGATGATGGTAATCCCAAATATGCTTCACGAATCTGTGCCTCCTGGCAAAGACGAAAATGACAACATAGTAGTTCGCCAGAACGGGAGCATTAAGAAGATGAACTTTTCTCCAAAGGATCATGTTGATATTGCTACTGCGCTTGACCTTATTGATCTAGAACGTGCAGCCAAGGTGGCCGGAGCGCGCTTTTACTTTTTGAAAAATGAGTTGGTGAAAATGAATCAAGCACTTGTCAACTTTGCTCTCGACTTTCTTTCAGATCATGGATACACTCCCGTCCAACCACCCTACATGATAAGGCAGGAACCCATGTCTGGCGCTGTAATTATGGGAGACTTTCAGGATGTTATTTACAAAATCGAGGGGGAGGACCTGTATATGATCGGGACATCCGAACACGCAATTGCAAGCATGCATATGGACGAGATTCTGGATGGCAAGAAATTGCCCATAAGATATGCAGGCTATAGCCCGTGTTTCAGAAAGGAGGCAGGAGCTCATGGAAAGGACATGAAGGGCATATTCCGGGTGCACCAATTTGAAAAGGTAGAGCAGTTTGTATACTGTAGGCCGGAAGATTCGTGGAATGAGCATGAAAAAATGCTTACGCTTTCTGAAGAATTCTTTAACAAGCTTGGAATACCAAACCGTGTGATGCTGTTGAGCTCTGGCGACACTGGCAAGATTTCTGCCAAGACGTATGACATTGAGGCATGGATGCCTGGCCAGAACGCCTACCGCGAAATTGTATCATGCTCAAACTGCATTGATTACCAGGCCCGCAGGCTGGGCACCAGATTTCGTGACAAGACAAATGAAGATACCCGTCTTGTGCACACGCTCAACAGCACGCTTGTCGCTACGGAGCGCACCATGGTGGCGATACTTGAAAACTACCAGACTTCTGCAGGGGCCGTTGAAGTGCCGGAAGTGCTTAGGGGCTACATGGGCGGAATAAAGGAGATCAAACCCCGCAATTGACGCATCGTATATATTATATATTTTAGCCAGAAAAGGAGAGAACTTTAATGGTTAAAGGAGCGAAGAAAGGTGGCAGGGTCCGCGACAAATGGCGAGACAAGCAGTTGGTAATTGTAAACAAGCCTTCCGGCTTTGAACCGCAGGTACCAGTAAACTATATCCCCGTTACAGATGTTGAGCAGGCGAAAGGACGTACTATTGAAAACACTCTTCATGATATGATGAAGGGAAACCCCGACCAGAGCATGGATCAGCACCAGATCAAGGTCTTTGTCCAGATTGACAAGATTGTTGACGGCACTGCAAGCACCATCTTCAAGGGCCACGAATATGCAAAAGAGTTCCTCAGGAGCCTTATCCGTAGAGGAAGCTCGATGATAACATTCACTCATGACTATACCACTATGGATGGTCACACCTTCAGAGTGGCAGTCATTGCATTCACACAAAGAAGAGTCAACTCATCCAAAAAGCACGAAATAAGAATGGTGGCTCACAGGATCTTATCTGAAAAGATACCGCAGTTACCAGTTGACCAATTCGTTCAAGAAGTCACTGGCGGCAAAGGAGAAGATGCTTCAAGGGAAACAAACAGCAAGCTTGGAGCAGCCATACTTGAAGAAGCAAAGAAAATAACCGTCATCCGCCATATTGGAATCAAGAAGACAAAGTTGATCTCTACTCCAGAATCCAGGGCAATCGAAGAGGCCAAGCCTGTCGAAGCTGCCCAGCCGGCTCAATAACATA
>JBDZWB010000141.1:0-4579 GCA_040255975.1 Nitrosopumilales archaeon | reverse complement strand
AACGGCATCTCTCTCAAGAGGTCGGTTATGCCGCGGCCGTAGATGAGATCTACCACAGTTACCCATATCCTTCTGTGTTAATAAACAAATTGACCGCCTATTGCAGGTCTTCCGCTTCCTTTCTGTCCAAGTCTGCACGGGACTTTCTGGCAGACTCTATCGCCTTGTTGCGCCGCGGCTGTATGACAAGCACATAGAGCGAACCGACCAGATAGATGCCAAGCAGCACCAGTTGCGCGACTACGGTCTCAAGCGTAGGATGTATGCCGGTCATTGTAGCCGTGTTGATGTCAAGCCGGGGTATCGTGCCAATCATGTGAGTCGTTGGCAGGTATCCGACTTCTTGGAACTCGCGCACCGCATTGCCCATGAATGCAATCGACATGTATGCTCCGATTCCCATCGTCAAGCCAAAGAGTACGCGCAGTGGAAGTTTCTTGCCCAGTTTTCTTACCACAAACGTTACTGCGATTATGACACCGAGGCCTACTACCATGCCTGCGACTACGTACCACTCCATGTACTTTGCAAACGAGATCATTGCCTGGTAAAAGAGCACAGTCTCGAAACCTTCTCGGTAGACCGTAAAGAACGACAACATTACAAAGACCATGACGCTGCCGGTGGTCGTTGCCTTCCACACTTTTGCCTTGACAAACTCGATCCACTTTTTCGTTTCTACCTTGTTCAGTATCCAAAAGCTGACCCAGAACAGCACGGCTACTGCAGACATGCCGGCTATGGCCTCTATCAGCTCCCTGCTTGCCCCAGAGATTTCTATGATAAATTGGGCTATGAACCACGTCACTGCAGTTGCCGCAACTGCAAGCACGATTCCATAATAGACGTGTTTTTTAAAGCGCTCGTTCCTCGACGCTTCGAGATACGTTAGTATCGCTCCAACGATGAGAGCAGACTCTAGTCCCTCTCTAAATATTATGGAAAATGAGCTTGAAAACGCGATTGTAGGTGCAAGAACTCCGGTGCCGGACACCAGCCGCTCCGACTCGTCAAGGCCGCGACGGATCTCGACCACTTTTCCTTCGACCTGCTCGTACGGCGCGCGTGCCTGGATCAGGTTGCGAAGTTCGGCGAACTTGATCTCCATTTCAAGCGTAAAGTCGGGATCGATCGGCCTTAACGGAAGCTCGATTCTTTCATAGCTGTCTAGGTATGCAGAACGTGAGGTCAGAAGGGCTCCTTCAGGATTGCCCTCCCGGTACAGCCTGAGGGTCTCGTCCAGCTTTACCCGTATCTGGTCAATGTCAGCCCTTACCGCTGCTTTGGCTGGGTCGTCCGCTTCGCCAATATCCCTGCGCTCACCGGTATAGGTTCCAAATCCGGCTGCCAGCCCTTCGATGTCGGCAAAGCCAGAAGGCGTACTCGAGCCTTCACTAAACGAAGGATCATTTGCCAAGAGCTCTTCGGCCTGATCGAGTTTTGTAAGGATATTGTTGATGTGCTCTTCAATCGCGGCAGCTGGTTCTTCGTTTCTGATCATTTCACGGAGCTCCTCTCTCATCTCGATTTCAATTGCTACCATGAGTTCAGGATCATGTTTTTCGATAGGAGTTTCAAGATATTCATAGTTGTCAAGATAAGCGGTGATGGCGTGCTGGTCTGCCTGTTCATAGTTGCTGTTTTTGACTTCGGCTACTACATTTGCCAAGAGCTCCCTGATGGTAGAGAAGTAGGCGGTATGCTCGCTTGAGCTTCCACTCCCGGCGCTAAGTGACAACTCTTCAGCAAAGTCGCGCTCCAAGGCAGTAGCAAGCCGCGATATTGATTCGTTGTCTGCTTTTTGTTCAAGCAAGCTCTTCAGCTCAGCAAAGAAGGAATCTATTTCTGCACTTCGCCGCCCGTCAAACGAGGCTGCTACTGACTGGTATTTCGATTCAGCGACATTGACAAGTCCGATAGCGTTTTCATGTTCAACTTGGCTTGAGCCTCCGCTTGACATTTGGTACGACTGGACTGCGTCCCTCAGGAGAAATACCAATGTCTGGGATATCATTCCCTTGTCTGAGGCAAGTGGGCCCAGCTTGACAAGGATGTTGTCGAGCAGCGAGTTTATTCCTGCAATTTCCTGCCGCAGGGCAGCTAACGGGAGATCGCCTGTCCTAATGTCGATCGGCAGGTCAGTCAGGCGTGCCTCCAGCTCGGTTGCAGATTGGTCGTCAAGCTCTTTCAACGGCTCCTTTATCGAAGGAAAGGTTGCCGTGTGTGGGATAAACGCGTGCGCAAATGCCGCTTCAGTGTCGCCTGCGGCCAAGCTCTGGTCTGCCAGCTGCAGTTGCGTCCTAATCCTTTCCAAATTTACCATGACTATCAGCGCGTCGGCGTCATCGGACTGTGCAAAGGCAGCTAGTGGTGACAGTACAAGTGCGAAAACGAGCGCAATTGAAGGATTTTTCAAGCCAGATATCATATTCAAATCCAATAGTGCGCCACGTTGGCGCAGTTAGGCTTACCTAATTCCCTTTATTTAAACCATCGTTGAACTAGTAAATGTTCTAGAACTAATCGTCATCTACTTCAGTCGATCGAGACCTCCACTATCCGTGTCACTCGAAGACATTTGTTCCCATTTGAAAGCTGGCGCCGATTTCAAAGCTGATGTGCAGAGATGAAAATGAACTGGAAAAAGTCGAGCGAAGATGGTGTCAGATGCTCTGCAGGATCGAATATGACGGCGTGGGAGTGTCAATAGGACCTATCGTTCTTCAAAGTCTGCTTCCCATGCAATGTCGGAGCAAAGCGGGGCAGTCGTCTTTACTTCTATTAGAAACTTTCTAAATATTTCTATCACTTATAGTGGCAGTATAATCTAATATTTAATGGAGCTGAAGAATGTTTCTGTATAATCCATTTATAAAAATGCCTCACAATTATTTTAGTATAGATTATTAGCAACGATAATTCATGGCTGTGCGCAGCTCTGCCATTGAACTTAATGCAAGCGAGAGGGCAAGACAAATGCTTGCTCCGACAATAGCGAGGCTGTATGGCTATGACGAAAAGGCAGGATACCAGGTGGAATCAATCTTTACCATGTTCTGGCAGCTTGCAAGAAAGGCAGACGACATGATGGATTATTCTGCCTCCTCCGACCTGAAGTGGCTGCAGGTGCTTCAGCAGGTATTCAGACTGTGCAGCAGCGTGCAAAGCCTGCCTTCTTCGATTTCTGCAGAGGCTTGGCTCAGGACTATACGGAAATTCTTTGACCTAATGAACAGGACTTGCATGGGAGAAGTGGAAGACCTGCTTCTTGCAAAAAAATCATTGTCCGAATCCCATTACAATAGGATGGTGCTCTTGAAGACTGGACCTTGGTTCACGGGCAGAATAGAATGCGCAGCTCTTGCATCAGGAAGTGAAATGGACAGAGATCTTGCAGAATATGGCAACCTGTCCTGCATGGCGTACCAGATCAGAAATGACATCAGAGATGCAGAAAACGAAGACAAGGACATTGCTATTGGCAAGCTGAACTACCCTGCAATCCTTCTGCACCAGAACCCTTTCCTTGGCAAGGCCCAAGCTGTCTCGATGGCTGCAAAGGCGGCCGACGCATATGAGGAAAGAGCTAGGAAAATAGCCTACAGGTACGGCGAAGAGCTTGAGCTCTTGACGGCACAGTTGTGTTCGTCCGGCTAGGACTTTTCCATCCGGATGAATACCGTGGTATCGTCATGATCCACAGAGGCGCGGATCTCTATCTTCTGGAAGAGGTAGACAAATGACTGGGCTGTGAAATATGAGAAATTTGCGCCGCCGTCGTGCCGTATCGCAATTGAAACGGCCTTGTCTGTGGAGTTTATTCTCGCGTCTGTCCCCATGAAATATTTTGACACTTTGCGTGCAAAGTCAAGGGCCGATTCTATGCTGGGTTCCTGCCCCGAGAGCATGATGATGTTCCTAGCCTCTGCCGCCCATTTTGTAGCCAGCATGTCGAGGTTTTGCCTGTCTATCAGGCTGAATAAAATCGCAAGCATCGCCTTTGGAACCGTGACAGCTGCGTACGAGCTAGTTGGTATGAACCACTCTGCCTGTGAGTCTATGACAGAATTAAGGTAAGCATTAACGCTGAGTCCGCGGTTAGCCGCATAGTCTCTTATGATGCTAAATGACGTATCGTTCACCCGGAGGGTTACCATTCTCTCCCTCTTTTTCAAGGAGCGCCCGGATGACATCACTTGTAATACAATGTAATCGTTTTTACGAGTTTAGTTTCGTCCTGCTTTTTAAACTACTAGCACAGACTTTCCCGCATGTCATGGAATGTAATGAATACCCCGGTAGAAAAGCTGGACAAAGTCTACGTCTGCATGAGGTGTGGTGCTTCGTTCCTGTTCAGGTCAGACGTTGAATACCACAGTGAATCGGTGGGCCACAAGGAAACGCGTGAATTCCCGCTGGAATAGCCTTACGCTTTCCATTTTCTGTTCTTTACAGCCTGCATCTTGCTTTCCCACATGAGTTCACCCTGCCGGTATGACAGCATTTCGCATTTGGATTCAAGCAGGCATATTCGTGGCCGAAGTTTGGTCAGTTCTTCCATGTCGCCCATTCGCCTTTT
>JBDZWB010000140.1:0-4605 GCA_040255975.1 Nitrosopumilales archaeon | reverse complement strand
GTCGCAGTTGCGATCATTTTCGCGGTGTTCACTTCAATGAATTTCTGCCTAGCGAGGAATTCTCTGACCGAGTTGAGCACCGTCTGGCGTATCCGGAATATCGATCCAAGATAGTTGCGACGAAGATCGACAGCGCGCAGATCGAGTCTTGTGTCAATGCCGACCTGCGACTGCTTGCCTTGGGTCATGAAAGGCGCTGCCTTTTTTGCTACAGAAAAAGCCCTGATCTCTGCAGGAACTATCTCTATACCGCCCGGGGCTTTTTCCTGCGGCCTTATCTTGCCGCGCACGCCAATCGAGCTATGTTCCTTCACCTCCTTGGTCATGCCAAAAAGAGAGTCGCTGCATTCGCCTTTCTTTGCAGTGATCTGGATCTCTCCGTGCATGTCCTTTAATATGATAAATTGGATGTTGCCATGATCCCTTACACTAGAGACCCAGCCCATGACGACTATTTCAGCATCTCCAATAGCGGGGCTTATCTCTGAGGAGTAGTGAGTCCTACGCCATTGCCCAAGATCCTGTTCTTCAAGCAAGTCGCCCAATTTGACTAGATGCTCTGGGAGGTTAATTTAACCTTACCAGCAGTCAGTGCTGCTCTGTAATGCCTATGTATTTTCTGACCGTGTCGATCAGCTGGGCAGTCGTGAATGGCTTTGTGATTAGCTCAACCACTGAAGTTGAGGGAAAGACCTGTGAAAACTCAAACTTGTCGATATCAAACGCAGTCATGAACACTATTGGCATACTTGGTCTCGCCTCCCGGACTAGCCTGGCAAGTTCAAAACCTGTCATGGTTGGCATTCTGATGTCTGAAATGACAAGGGCATATCCGTCACCTCTAGTCCTGATCTCTTCAACTGCCCTTTCGGGGCTTGCAAAGCCTCCTGCCTCGTATCCTTGGCTTTGCAATGTCAGCTGGATGGAAGCTATAATGTCCTCCTCGTCGTCGACCACCATGACCTTTTTTGGAGTTATCAAACTGAATATAGCCAAAACAAGTAACATTTTACTTGATTTTAACATTTATGGTGGCATTATCGGAACAAAAACGCTAGCGCACAACTTCATTTGCGATGGCATCCATAACTCTTGTAATCGCTCCCTTTGCGACAACTCCGGTTACAAAGTGTGGTCTGCCACCGCCCCTGCCGTCTGCCCCTGCGAATTGTTTGAAGATCCTGTTGCAATCAATGTGTTGCATGTTTTCATTTCTGGCAAAGACGATGCTTGCTTGTTCCTCACCAATATTCGCAATCAGGACAACTGTGTTTGCATTGGCGATCTGCTCGCCAGCAAATTCCTGCAACTGATCGGCTATCAGGTTTTCAAACAATCCTCTTACTAACGTCACCCTGCCGTTTGTTGTTGGAACAATGCCTGTCAGCTTTTCCCTGCCAAGAGCCTTTATCTTTATGGCGTTGCTTTCGCTTTCTGCCTTTAGCTTCTTGGCCGTGTTCTCAACCGTGTTTATGTTGGCACCAAGCTCGGCGCAAACTCTGAGCAGCCTTGATGACAGGGCAACTGCAGTTTCCTTGGCCTGCCTGCCGACTGCAAAGTCGACTTCATATTCGTTCCCGCTCTTTGACAGGCGGGTGACTAGAAAAAAGTCGCATTCCTGTAGGTTGTCTGCATGATCCATGGCGCAGGCTGCTACGTCGTGGTTTTCGATTTCTATCACCCTGACCCCTCCTGCTATCCTTTCTTCGTTTGCGCGTAGATTCGGGATCTGCTTCTTTGCCTCTTCAAGTGACGGAAATGTGCGAGCCAAGATGCTCCTTCCTTCGGCTATTAGGGAATTCACTTCGTTTTCAGCCTTGAGCACCGTGTCAAGGTCAAGCTGCGGGATAACGATGAAAGCAATGTTGGTGGCGCCCTTGTGCTCCACTTTCCGTACCTTCAGTGTCTGTCCAAGCAGTTTCTGGAGTGAGCCGATGAACGCGTGCTCTGCAGTGTGTGCCAGCTTGTCATGCATGAAATGCTAGTCCCATGTCAGCTATAAATGCCATTGATAAAGATTTTAACCTCCACTCTGGCAACCAACAACTATTGGCTAGAAAGGCTGGTAGCAGCAAGGTTACAATCGCTACTCTGGGTTCTCACTGTTCTCTTCAAGTGCTAAAGGGTGCCAAGGACGAGGGCTTTCGAACCCTACTGGTATGCGAGAAGCGGCGGCTTGGACTCTACAAGCGCTTTGGCTTTATCGACGAGATTCTAGAGGTTGAAAGCTTTGCCGAGGTGATGGGCGATAGGTGCAGAAAACATCTGAAGCAGACAAACTCGGTCCTGATACCCCACGGCACACTCATTTCGCAGATGAAAAGTGACGAGATAGAAAAGATAGAGACCCCAATCTTTGGTAACAAGTGGATACTGAGATGGGAGGCAGATAGGGAACTCAAGGAAAAACTGATGAACGAGGCCGGGCTCAAGACGCCAAGACCTGTCAGGTCAAAGGATGAGATCGACGGACTTTGCATCGTCAAGCTGCATGGGGCGGCAGGCGGCCGGGGCTACTACCTTGCATGGAACAAGGAGAGCTTTGAAGAAGGCGCAAGGCGGCTCATCGAGCAAAAGGCGATCAGCAGCGAAAAAGACCTCTACATCCAGGAATTCATAAGGGGAGTGCCTGTTTACCTGCAATATTTCTATTCGCCGATAACCGGCGAGCTGGAGCTTTTGGGAATCGACAGGCGCTATGAATCTGACATTGACGGCATTGGTAGGATCCCGGCAAAGCAGCAGCTTGGTGCAGATGTCGAGCCGTCATACAACGTCATCGGCAACATACCGCTAGTTCTGCGCGAGTCACTGCTTGACGAAGTATACAAGATGGGTGAAAACTTTGCGCGCGCTGCAGAGAGACTGGTGCCGCCTGGAATGCCTGGGCCCTTCTGTCTCGAAGGGGTCTATGATAGAGAAGGCAAGTTCACAACCTTCGAGTTCTCTGCAAGGATTGTGGCTGGAACAAACCTCTACCTTGATGGCTCGCCATACTCTGGTCTGCTCTATGACGACCCGATGAGCATGGGCAGGAGGATTGCCCGGGAAGTCAAGATAGCAAGCAAGAAGGGCAAGCTCGCCAAAATCGTGACCTAGCCTGACAAATATTTAATGCTAGATTTTTGCAACGATGCCTGTGATCAAGGGCAACCAACAGCCAGACGCGGAAAAATGTGCCAAAATCGCAGTACGGGAAGCTGAAAAAGCCCAGAGCAGTGGCACGTTTGGAGTAGGTGGCCTCTTGATAAACAACAACACTGGCGCCATAATCAAGGTGATTCGAAACAGGGTGATCGAAAATCACTCTGTCCGCGACCCAACGGCGCACGTCGAAAGGCAGTTGGTAGACTGGTATTATTCAAAAAAGAATCTGCCACCTGCAAGCAGGATGACGATAGTTACTTCTCTAGAACCGTGCCTTATGTGCGCCGGCTCTATTCTCACAGGCGGGTTTAACGTAATTCATGTCTCACGAGATGAGCAGGCTGGGGTGAGCTGTAGAGGGTCAGGCGACTTCTCAACCCTTTCGAAAGATCTTGTACCAAAAGCCAAAAAGACCTTTTCCGGCTTTGGTATTGCTGGAAAGAGACCTTTCAGCGGCTCTTCTGATTCGATTTTCTATGGCAGTGAGATCTGCCGCAGGTTGGATCAGCAATCAGTTCAAGCTTTTTCTTCAAGTCTTGAAAAAGTCAAGGCGATAATCAACCGCCACGGGCAACATCCAAGCAAACTGATGAATCCAAGAACATTAGAGAAATCCTCGCTGATATTCAAGCTGTTGAAAAAATACAACTCTGAAGTGTTTTCTGACGCATATGCTGTAGCATTTGACAGACCTGGAATCGAGCTTGCGCGCATATTGGTCGAAAAGGCAAACGAGTCATACGGGGCGTCGGGCATCTTTAACTCGGCCTGCATAATCGATCCATTTGGCAACATTCTATTAGCAGAAAGTGGCGTTCAGGATAAATCTCCCATACGGACGCCTTTCATGGAGCTTGTGCGTAAATACCACAAACTGATATTTGATGCTGGGTGTGAAGGGAGAAGATATTTCGCCCATATCAAGTACTGTAAAATAGTGATGATGCTTGGGCCAGGACAGGATTCGAAAAGCCTAATGGAGTTAGGGTGCTTTGGATCTTGCATAGAAGGCGAATTGCCATATGGTATGCAGCTGCAATATGTGATCCCGCAACAAAAACATCAGGATTTGCAATGCATGTTGGAAAACTTGCCTCCGCTTTTTTCAACTATTGTCAGGCTTCAGGATCATGTTCGACAGGTGGAAGATGCTGAACTTGTCAAGCTCTGCAAAGCTAGATTAATTCTTTGATCTGTGTATGGCGTTCCTTATCGCTTTTGCAGTCGCGATTGCCGACGCGCCAGCAGCGGCGACAACAAATGCCGAAGTACTTATCGAAAGCAGAGCAGGCGCCGCAATAAGCGCTATCACCATAACAGCTGCCGCAGCCGCTACTGCAAACACAAGCCACTTGACCCTGACTCTGCGGCTTGCAATATAGCCTGCAGGGACCAAATAAACGGCTCCAATCATCGAGCTTGCAGTGGCACCGGCCATCATTGCCCCAGCCTCCCCTT
>JBDZWB010000139.1:0-4632 GCA_040255975.1 Nitrosopumilales archaeon | reverse complement strand
CTCGGAGTAGGACCGAAAGCGTCAGCAAGAATTCCAGAACTTCAGAGCGAGCGCAGGCGCGTCGACCCTGAAGGCATCTATGTTGCCGATACGGTGTTTGTGCCGCTTGAAGACGGCGACAGGACAGAGGCGCTTGTCAAGATGGGCAAGAAAGTGATTACGGTCGACCTGAACCCGTTGTCAAGGACCGCCAAGGCCGCGCACATTACCATAGTCGACAACATCACAAGGGCAATGCCAGCTCTGGTCAAGGCATCTAGAGAGATAAGGGCGAACAGGTCGTTGAGAAGGATCGTCGACGGGTTTGACAACAAAAAGAACCTGTGCGAATCTATCAAGATAATCAGGAGTGGAGCATGATGCAGGTGAAAAAGAAGGTCAGCGTAAATGATGTCATTGCGATGAAAGGGTCGGAAAAGATATCCGTCCTTACAGCCTACGACTATTCCACTTCGCTTATCTGCGATAAGGCAGGAGTCGACATCCTTCTTGTGGGCGACAGCGCAGGGATGGTTGTGTTAGGATATTCCAGCACGGTGCCAGTCGGCATGGCAGAGATGACGATGTTTTGCGGCGCAGTGTCAAGGGGTGCCAAGCGAGCCATGATAGTTGGAGACATGCCATTTGGGTCCTACCAGCCAAACCCAAGCATGGCAGTTGAAAATGCGGTGCAGCTGGTAAAGGCGGGATGCGATGCAGTCAAGCTAGAAGGAGGGTCTGAGATAATCGGCACGATAAAGGCGATAGTGGATGCAGGAATTCCTGTGATGGGCCACATCGGCCTAAAGCCGCAGACATCGTCTCTGTGGGAAGGCTACAAGCTACAAGGAAGGACAAATGAATCCGCGATGAAGTTGATCGAGGACGCGAAGGCTCTGGAAAAGGCGGGTGTCTTTAGCATCGTGCTTGAAATGGTCGCAAGCGAAGTGGCAGCGTCAATAACAAAGAGCGTGTCTGTCCCGACGATAGGCATAGGTTCCGGTGCCGGCTGCGACGGGCAGGTACTGGTGCTCCACGACATGCTCGGCATCTATGAAGACATCAGGCCGAGGTTTGTAAAGAGGTACGCAGAGATGAGCAAAGCGATATTCGATGCCGTTTCAGCTTATACTAAAGAGGTCAAAGAAGGCATGTTCCCAGAAGAATCAAACACTTTCCACATGGGGCCAGAAGAGCTAGAAAAGTTCAGGAAGACGGAAAAGAAATGAAGGCAAGGCGAGGAGTGCACCCTTCAAAAGACATAGTCGGGACCGACGGGACCGAGCTTGTCGGCAAGAAAATAGTGCTCTGTATCACAGGCAGCGTGGCGGCATATCGTGCAATCGATCTTGCGCGGCTGCTGATGCGGCATGGAGCAGAAGTTCACGCAGTCATGACAGAGTCAACTGCAACGACGCTTCTCCATCCAGAAATGATGAAGTGGGCGACTGGCAACGACGTGGTCACAAAGTTGACAGGCAATCTAGAACATATCATGCTTGCGGACTATGGCATGTCGGATCTGATAATCGTCTATCCTTGCACGGCAAATACCATTGGCAAGATGGCGGCTGGAATAGACGACACGCCGGTCACATCTGTGCTGAGTGTAGCGCTAGGTAGCAAGATCCCGATAATAATCGCGCCAGCGATGCATGAGGCGATGTATGAAAACAAGTTCATACAGCAGAACGTAGACAGGCTGAGGATGTACACCACTTTTGTAGAACCGAGCCTTGAAGAGGGCAAGGCAAAGGTTGCAGAGCCACAGCAGGTGGTGGCTGTAGCTATCAGAATATTATCAAAAGGTCCACTGTCGGGCAAGCGCGTGATCGTGACAGCGGGGAGCACTGTCGAGCATATTGACCCGATACGCGTGATCACAAACACCAGCTCGGGCAAGATGGGAATTGCGATAGCAAAGGAAGCCGAACGAATGGGCGCAGACGTGACCTTGATCTATGGACACGGAAGCGAGCAGCCCGACGGCAGGACAATACGGGTAAGGACGAGCGAAGAGATGTACAGGTCGGTCGTTTCAGAACTGTCATCAAAAAAATACGACATTGCAATAATGACTGCTGCAGTAGCCGACTATACACCAGCGAAAAAATCAGATAAAAAGATCGATATGCGTGTAGGGAAGATGGAGCTATCGCTTGTTGCGACAAAGAAGATAATCGATGAAGTGAAAAAGAAGAGCAAGGAAACTTTTCTTGTTGCCTTCAAGGCAGACTATGGCGTATCGGATTCCGTACTGATTGAAAAGGCATACAAAAAGTTGCAGGAATCCAGCGCAGACGTTGTAGTCGCAAATGACCTTGGTAGAAGGGGTTCCGAGTCAGGATCAGACAAGAATCAGGTGTTTATCGTCAACAAAAAGAAGCAAGTCATTCATGTGCCGCTTGAGAGCAAGGCAGTAGTGGCTAGAAAGATCCTAGAGCTGGTCGCAGAGTCTATCAATTCAAAGGACAATTAGGTCTTTTGTAAACCTGTTGAGCACTTGTGGTCTGCCATCGGTGACGATAATGCTGTCTTCTATCCTGACTCCAAACTTGTTTTCGATGTAGATGCCAGGCTCTACAGTCACTGCCATGTTTGCTTGCAGCTCTTCGGCGTTTTTCATCCTAAGCCATGGTGGTTCGTGTACGTCCAGCCCAATGCCATGTCCAGTGGAATGTATGAACAGTTTTTCATAACCCCGCTCTGCTATCAAATCTCTGCATGCCGCATCGACCTGACCGCATGTCACTCCGGCTTTGGCCGCTCCAAGACCGGCCTTTTGTGACTCTTGCACGATTGAATATACCTTTTTCATCTCTGTCGTTGCCGATCCAAGCGCAAACGTCCTTGTGGCGTCGGCGATATAGCCCGCGTGTCTGAGCGTCAAGTCGACGACTATCATGTCGCCTTTCTTGAATTTCCTAGAAGTCACTTCTGCATGTGGCAGGGCACCGTTGGGTCCACCTGCAATAATGAGAGGATTGAGAGTTGATTTGTATGAAGGAGGGTTTGCACCCATCCTCATCCCTTCATAGATCAGCTTTGCCTGCAGGTCCTGCTCAGAGAGACCGACCTTGATCTCATCTTCACATATTTCGTAGAGTTTATCCAAAATTCTGGAGGCCTTTGCGATTATCCTGATCTCTGTTTCGTCCTTTATCCTGCGCGTTTGGAAGAAAGGCTCTGTGTTGACTGCAATATTGCCTCCATGCTTGCGCACCGACTCGACAGTAGAATAGTCGCTGCAGTCGGTGCATGCTTTATCATTCTCTATCTGCGACATAAAGGTGGATATGAGCTCGCTGCCCCGCTCTGTAGGTACGACCTCGCAATCGATCGATGTTTTTTCGGCTCGACCGTATTCTAGCTTTGGCGCAATCAATTTTGTCCCATTGTCAGTGCAAACTGCTATGGCTTCTCCCCAAAAGCCAGTAAGGTAGAACACGTTTTCCGGCTCGAACGCTGCGACGACACTGCAGCCTGCTTGTCTTGCGTGCTGCAGAATCCTGAAACGGCGCTCTTTCATCGACAACACTCCGATGTGCCAGTTTAATAAAATGTTGGATAGACAGTATCCCAAATTAATTTAAATATGGCTGAGTCGCCCGCAGTCTTGAGATTATCATGGAATACCTCGTAATGCTCCCAGGTCCGACGAACGTGCCAAACAGGGTCATGAACGCAATGCTTGCGCCTGTGATAAACCACAGGAGCGAAGATTTCCGCGTATTATACAAGTCAGTGGTCGAAAAGACGCAGAAGGTCTTTCAGACTACAAATGACATCGTGCTGCTTACAACTTCAGGTACTGGCGCGGTCGAAGCGTCGGTCGTCAATCTGATAAAGAAAGGTGACAAGGCAATCATACCTGTCAATGGCGAGTTCAGCACAAGGCTTGCAGACCTGATTGATAGCTGGGGCGGCCAAGCGATAAGGATAAACGCACCTCCGGGCGAGAACCCACCCTATGACAAGTTTGAAGAGGCGTTTGAACAGAACAAGGACGTCAAGGCGCTCTACGCCGTTTACAATGAAACTTCAACAGGAACGACGATAAGGTACATGGATAAACTGGGTGAGCTTGCAGCAAGAAAGGGCGCTTACTTTATTGCCGATGCCGTTTCGATCCTTGGAGGCGACGAGCTTCCTGTAGACAAGTGGAATGTCGACATTTGCGTCACTGCTTCGCAGAAGGCGCTTGCTGCCCCGCCAGGCGTTTCACCTGTGTCTGTGAGCAAGCGTGCTAAAAAGTACATGCAGGAAAACCCGCCTCCTACCCAGTATCTCAACTTGAAGCGCTATTTCAAGTACTATGAGGAACACTTCGAAACGCCATTCACGCCTGCACTGCCGCTCTACTACGCGTTCAGGGAAGCACTGGACATCGTGCTTGAAGAAGGCATGGAAAACAGGATAAGACGCCACAAGATCTGCGCGGAAGCGTTCTATGCAGGTCTGAGCGCTCTGGGTCTGACTCCGTTTGCAAAGCCGGACGCAAGGAGCAACATGATCATTGCACTAAACTATCTACAAGGAATGGACGACAAGAAATTCCGCGGCCTGTTGTCAAGCGAGTTCAAGGTCCTGATTGCCGGCGGCTTTGGTAACCTTAAGGGCAAAGTGTTCAGGGTTGGATCGATGGGAGAAGTC
>JBDZWB010000004.1:0-19494 GCA_040255975.1 Nitrosopumilales archaeon | reverse complement strand
ATGCCCAAGCCCCTGCTAGAATTAGAATCCCATCCCCATTCTCTGTATACCCTGTCTCGTTGGCGAACATGTATAGCGATATCTTGAAGCAGCATCTTTTCGTTCTCTGGAAGAACAAGGTCTTCCATCTTTGCCTTTGGTACTATCTGCCGTGCAAGATCCGACATCTTGGGTCTGCTTGCTGCTCTGCCAGATTCCCACAGAGCAGATGGAAGTGAGAAGGAGCGGCCGTTTTTGACAGTTACAAGTGCCTCTTCAGCTGCAGCTTTGATTGAATCTGAGCCGAGGTCAAACTGGGCTACAATCCTCTTGAGATTATCTTCTTCAATGGAATCAGCATACTGGCCAAGCGAGGCCTTCCATATCCGGTACTGCTCATCTTTTTCCGGCTTTTTCACCTCTGCCGACAAGAGCCACCTGCCACCAGACTGCGGTGGCCATCGCTCCCGGGCGCCTATGAAAAGTATACCTGGCATCTGGTCAGATAGCCGCATGATCAATTTTTGTGTGGCTGGTTCTGTTACATCTTCTGCATCGATATACAGGCCGGCCCCAATAAGCGCAGACTCCCTGGTCCAAAGCTGTACAAATGACTCCAACTCGTCGGCTTTTGCTGGCATCAAGTCAGCAGAAGTTTGCCAAAGCTGCAAACCCAGGTCGGCACATACCCTGCTTGCTACTTCAAGCTTGCCCCTGCTGTCTGGACCCCAGACCAGCACCGATGCTAGCTTGCCTGTCTTTGCCCTGCCATTTAGTGCAAGCAGGATTTTGCCTACTACATGCATGTGCGATTCAGGAAGGATGGCAGCAGATTCTGTTCGTGCAGGCCTAACCATTCCCTGGATCTGCTTTTCAACATATGATATGCCGGTAAGATAATGGAGCACCCGCTCCTCTACCTTGAGTGGGCTTGCGACAAGTGCCCCCGGATTTGAAAACAGTTCTATTAGCCTGAAGCGCCGCAGGGGAGATGCCGGCGTCACTGCGCTCCAATGCCCGCCTGGAAACACAGCCAGCGCAAGTCCAAACGTCGGGTATGCAGTTGCAGGATTGGACTGCGCCTTTGCGCAAAGTTGTGAGACCTGTGAATCCAGCTCCATTCCTGCGCAGAGTGCAATAACCCACTTTTCAAAATCAGAAAGCCCAAAAATCCGGCAGAGATTCTCCAGTGCAGGGAGATTTTTTGAGGACGAATCTTGCCATTTTGGAAAAGCAGGAATTGGGCTTGTTTTTTTCTTGTTGCCTTCCATTTTCGCAATATAATTCTCCAGATATGCCTTGACCTGACCAATGCATTCAACCAGATACTTTTGGTTTTTCTCGGGCCAGTCATCTTCTTTGGACATTAGGCCTTCACCTCAATGACTGGGCCGATGTACTTGCCGTACGTTGAACTTTTTGGATCGTTGTCTGATTCTAAAAAGCTCTCCGCGCCACTAATGCGCAGGCGAAGCAGGTACTTGCCGTTTGTAATTTCAGAAGGAAGCTTGACAGTCAGCTTGCTGATTGGAGCGCTATTTTCCTGCCGCGGAGGTACAGGTATGGTAAAATCCCCAACAAGCACCGCCATCTTTTGCCGCGGTGTAGCAGCAGGCTCGAACGAGACAGATAGGTCTTCTCCGGGCTTGAGCTTTCCAGAGGGTGACGAAATTATCCTTGGAGATAGCACAAATGCCGCCGTATTTGATTCGTATCCGGCATGCTCTTTTTCAGGAGATCCTAGCATCAGTGGATGTATCACTTGGACCTGCTTGATGCCGGCGCCGATTTTAGGTATCTCGACAGTTATCTTTTCATCAGAGATATCTGCAGGATTTGGCGCAACCTCTGTTCCTTCAAAATTCACCTTGACTCCTTTTGCTCGCAGGTTTCTGCCGCTAATCGATATCTTGGTTCCGGCTTTGCTTTGAACTACCTGCGGCTCTACAGCCTCTATGACAGGCTGACGGAATGGTGCAGTATAGAGCAGCCGCTCCCTAACAGGAAGCGCAGGCTTGGGCTGAAGCTTGCTTTCAAGCAGCACAACAGTCGCTTCATAGGCCACCGATATGCGGTAGTTGGTTTGAAAGAAGGTGGACCAGAGTTTGCTGAGATCCTCCAGATTCATGGGCTGGAACATCAGCCTTATTCCTTCTATCTGGTTGGCAAGGTCTGACATCTTTAGACCCTGCCTGCTTGCGATTGCATCTTGAATGATCTCGCGTGAGAGCACCAGGTTCTCGTTCAATATCCTCATTGCGCTGGCCAGTATTTGCTGTGCAATGAGGTCGTCGTTGTCGGCTGCATATGCTGTCAAGAGGTACCGGAGGTTGAGCGCAAGGACTGGGCTTTTGGCAAGCCCACCTTTAGAGTCCCGTGCAGGCAAGTCTTCATTCCGGTAGGCAGGGTTTTGCACAACCTGGTACAGAAAGACGTTTAGCTTGTTGGATGGCGGGGCTTCTGAATTTGCAACATCCGGAGGCTTGACTGTGACCTTTGTCCCAGAAATATCTGTACGTACGCCTTCCAGCAGCTGGCTTATTGCGGCAGTAACTGTTGCAATAGCCAAAAAGTTGCTCATATCTTGCCCTCCGACCTTAATTTCAAGTACTGCGATAGGGAGACTCCGGCTTGCTCTTTGGCTGGCAACCCTTGCCTTTGCGGAAAAACTGCGTGCACTTCTATCCTACCTATGTTTATAGTCACGGTATTATCGTCCTGATCATACTTTTGATTTTGTGCCTGCATTGCTGGACGAGAATTTGAGATTTCCTGCTGCAAGTCTGTTCTGTTTGGTTTATCATTATGTAGAGCTGTTATCTTCTTCGTGTGCTTCAGTTCTTTTGCCATTTGATTTTCTTCTGGCCTGATAACAATAACAGGTGCAACTGCTGCATCTTCTTCTTCTTTTTCGTCTCTTTCAGCTTCGGCTATTGGTTGTTGCTGTGCAGAGCCTTTATCTTCAGTTACAGAGCCAGGTGATAATACAGCATTGTTATTATCGTGTTCTTCTTTGTCATGCCGCTGCGGGATTTCTTTAGAATTATCAAGCGCAAATCTAGCCAGCCCGAGTGTCTTGTATGTATCAGCCTGCAGAATTTGTGGTTTTGCTGCATCATCTTGAATCAAGACGTCTTTGTCTCCTTTCTTTTCAACCAGAGGCTTTTGTGGAGCAGGTTCTGCTTGCACGTCTGTCGGTGCAGACGGAGAAACAAGGGGTTTCTTGTCTATGTGTACAGCAGGATGATGAACATCTTTACTTTCAAAGACATCTTGGGATTGACTTCCTTTTTGTGGTTTTGCTGCATCGTTCTGTATCGTAGACGACAATTTATTGCCGGGGCTTTTTGCAGGAACAAAGGCTTCAGGAGGCCTGGCAGCAGATTCTTCTATCTTTGGCTCTGGCGGAACAGGCGCAACAATATCTTCTCCTGTTGCAGCAGAAAAGGCATCTGGAATCATTTCCGGCGATATGGCCGGTCTAATGGCTATTTGGGGACGGTTGCCAGCCGTCCTGGCTGCCAAGCTTTCAACAAATCCTCTGGAGGTCATGGTGGCATACCCCTAGATAAGCTGTTGTTGATAAGGTCGATGTAGCGCCGGCGCCTTTCGGTGCCAAGCGATAGGATGGATTCTTCACTCCAGTGGTAGTGAAAGGCAAGCCAGTGAACTTCCCAATCAAGCTGCCTGCTTCTCATCGATATCTCGTCCAAAAAGAATGCTTCTGGATCAAAAGGGGCATCAAAGCTGTTCCCGCATGCCGGGCACTTTAGGTCAAGCGCAATATCTGCCAGCGGGTCTATCTCTTTTAGTTTTTGATCAACTGCAAATGCTATTGCATTATCGTTTGTGTTGCCTGATTCAAGTGGAGGCTTGCATGAAACTATGCATGACCTGACAAACGCTTGCATGCCTTCATTTGAGAGCAGTAGTGTCTGGTTCAGGTGTGTGGCAGGCCTTACTTCTATAAGGAGGCCGCCGGCAGTAACCACATTGTTTGGTTGCATAGTTTTTCTTTGCCCCACAAGGGCACTGACAGAAAAGTCAAGTGACATTTTTTCGCCACACTTTGGGCAGTCAAGCGTGCAGTGCATGGTATCTCCAAGAATCTGCCTGCGCAGATGAAGCATCAGTAGGACCCTATCACCAATAGACAGGTGGTTGATTGCCTCGCGAACAAGCCCTTCGTCAAGACCATCAAACGCAGCAACTCTCCTCAATAGCTCTGCAGACTGAATAAAAACAGGAGTGGAGCTGCTGCGCATATCGGCCAAGCGGCGTTCGTCGTGGCCGTTTATGTCGCGCAGCCTCACATTTTGTATGCTCATGCCTCCAACTTCAAGGGCATGTTGCAGCTTTACTATGGTCTGCATGGGGTAGCATCACCGGCAGGCTTGTTCAGGACGCATCATTATGTTATTGATGGTTCTGATGGCTCGGTTACTCCTTCGTCCCGCTCCCAGCCTTCATTTTCAAGCTTTATGCTCTGGATTGCCACCGCGTTTGCATTGGCGTCGAATTCGGGCAGCGCCTGGTAGTCAGATACCCAGCACCGGTATACCTTGTATGCTATTGCCAGCTGTCCAGCCTCGTTGTAGACTTCAAGGATTATGTCCTTGCGGAAATCCTTGAGCGAGACTTCTGATCCCAGCCCAGCTCCAAAGTTCCACACCTTCTTTTCCCATTTTTCAAACTCGAGGTCATGTGTCACTCCCCTCTCAAGGGTGATCGCCTCGTACTCCGTTCTTCCCGGAGACTTGCGGCTTGTGCTCGGGTCTCCCCCTTCCCGGTGCTTTACCACCTCCGTTGTGCGCTTGAGTGCTGACATCTTGCTCAGACCCGCTACATACCTGCCATCCCACTTGACGCGGAACTTGAAGTTCTTGTATGGGTCAAACCTTGTTGGGTTTACGCTAAATTGTGCCATTTACTATCAAGCCTCCTCCTTTTGTCCAGCAAGCTGCTGGATCTTGATTATTACAAACTCTGCCGGCTTTAGCGGTGCAAAGCCCACCACGATGTTCACTATGCCTCTGTCAATGTCGTACTGGGTGGTCGTTTCCTTGTCGCACTTGACTAGGTATGCCTCTTTTGGAGTGCTTCCCTGGAAGGCCCCTTTTCTGAAGAGGTCGTGCATGAATGCTCCGATGTTTAGCCTTATCTGTGACCAGAGCGGCTCGTCGTTTGGTTCAAAAACTACCCACTGGGTCCCCCGATAGAGGCTCTCTTCTATGTAGAGCGCCATCCTTCGAACAGACAGGTACTTCCACTGGTCTGCAAGCCCGTCGGCGCCAACCATCGTACGCGCACCCCATATCACACGTCCAGCCACTCCCATAGCCCTCAAGCAGTTTATGCCAAGTGGATTGAGCTCTCCATTTTCCTTGTCTGTCAGGTTGACATCCAAGTCTATTACACCGCGCAGTGTGGCTTCGATGCCAGCTGGAGACTTCCATATGCCGCGCTGGCTGTCCGTCCTTGCAATGACACCTGCGACGGCTCCAGATGGAACGATTGTCCTCAGCCTGTCGTCGTCTTTTGGATCGGCTATTTTGATGCGAGGGAAGAATATTGCAGCATTTTTGTGCCGGGCAACGCCAAAGCCGTCAATGCCTTTGGCCTTGTCCTTTGGCATGTCCTTGTTCTTCCAGCTGGCAGGCGGGTCAACTAGCAGTATCGCTCTCCTCTTCTCGCAGTAATCCAGAGCGGCGGTGTATACGCTTGATGCAGTATTGTCGTCCGCATAAGATGGGATGCAAAGCAGGTTTATCATGTCGACGTCGTCAAGTGAATAGATTCCGGTTTTCTCTGGCTTTTCCGGCGTGCCGGGGTTTCCTATGACATCTTCGTTCTTTGGCGCGCTTCCGTCGCTTCCATCCTTTGCAACATAGTCGCCTACGATTTTTGCATAGTCGGCTTCTTTTATCGAGGGCATCTCTCCAGTGACGCGCACAAAAGATGATTCTGCCTCTAACACCTTGCTTGCAACACGAGGGCTATCTTTCTTTAGTGACAGATTAAGAAAGGTTTCAAGTATGTTGCCGTCGGCATCTTTGACATACATGTTAAAGTAGCTTGCATCATCATCCAGTTTTGCCTTTGGCACGTCGCGGTTTATTGAAAGCTTTAGACTGTTTCCCCAAGATCCAGGATTTGCAGCTTCAAGCGGTAGTGGGCTCGCTGGAGCGCCATCCCTTGCGATTGCAGCTGCTTTGGCACCATTGTGGACGCGAACAATGACTGCGTCGGTGCCGCCGTTTAGGAAATAGAGGTAAACAGAGTAGCTCATTGTGCTCTCCTTCCACAGACCGCCAAACAACCTCTCAAACTCAGGGAAGCTGTGGACCAGCGTTGCCCTGTTGGCCGGTCCCTTCAAAGCCCTTCCTATGAATGCAGTGACAGACGTGCTGACTCCGGTGATTGTCCGCACAGAGCTTGGCATCTCTTCGATATACACACCAGGGTAGGTGGTAACTGTTGGCATCTAGTACCCGCCTCCGCGTACTTTTCTAGATATATTTCTAGTTAGGGTTAAAACAGATGGTTTGTAGCCCATATCCACAAAATCTCTCCCACTTATATAAGCATTTTATGCAAGATTCTTCGCCTCAACTATGCTGGACAGTTGAGCCGGGTCTTTTCTGCTTTGAGTGCCTGAATCTTGGAGCTTATGACCTGCTGCGTAGCCAGTGGTAGTGACGGGTTCTTGAGGTTGGCCTGAAGGTCTGCCATCTCCTTGGCTATCTCTGCGCATCTGGTTGCATTTGGATTACTAACAACCAGAGTCTCGATCCCCGGAAGCCTTGTGGTCGTAGTGGTAGTGGTAGCAGTGGCAGCAACTCTTGCAGGGATAGATACGCTTATTTTCTCAGCGGCTGCTCTTTCAGCAGCTGCTTTCTCGGCCGCAGCCCTTTCTGCAGCTGCCCGCTCTGCCGCAACTCTTGCAACCTCTGCAGCCTTTTCAGCGGTTGCCTTCTCTGCAGCTGCCCGCTCTGCCGCAGCTTTTTCTTCCGCAGCGCGCTTGGCAGCTTCCCTTGCCTCTGCTGCCTTTCTCTCTGCAGCTGCCTTTTCAGCGGCTGAAGCCTCTGCAGCTGCCGCCTTTCTGGCAGCCTCTCTTTCCTCCGCAGCTGCTTTCTCGGCTGCAGCTTTTTCAGCGGCTGCCTTCTCTGCGGCTGCTCTTTCAGCAGCTGCTTTCTCGGCTGCAGCTTTTTCAGCGGCTGCCTTCTCTGCGGCGGCCTTTTTCTCTGCAGCTGCCTTCTCCGCCAGTTCGCGCTCTGCGCGCTCTAGGGCTTCTTTTCTCTTGCGCTCCTCTTCTTCACTCGCTGCATCTCTGCCTTCATCCTCCCCGTCAGAGGGCCTTTTTCCGTCGGACGACGGCCTCTTTTTATCGCGAGTATACACATCCACTGCAGGGATTGCCCACCATCGCAGGTATACGTCAATTTCAACCCGCATCTGCGTGGTAATGTTGACGACAGAGTCGTCCTCGCCTATCGCGAACGCGGTTAAACGGCCATTTGCGTTAGCGGCTACTGCTATGTCCTTTACTTTTCCACCAAGCGAAGACCAGACGCTCCAGCCGTTGTTAGGAGCAGTCTGCCATATGTGATAAAGAGCGTATCCTGCAGATACATCCTTGCCCCCGTTCTTCAGTATAGCTAGCTCTCTGAACTTGGCCACGTCTTCGGCCTTGATGGTCACTGAAACGTCTGTCTTTCTGATTACATTAGCCTTTAATAGAGCAGAAGAAACCGCCGCTGCCTTGAGCTTTGGAGTCTCTGCAAGTGTGCTGAGGCTTTCTTTGTCAAGCTTGTCTGCAATGAGTTTTGCATCCAGAAGCAAGCCCGTTGACAGGATAAGGTTTGTTCTGGGCGTGACTGCAAATACCTCTATTCTGCCGTCTGCGTTGTTGGCTACTACAATATCTTTTACCTTGCCTCCAAGGGACGCCCACCCGCTCCAGCCGTTGTTAGGAGCAGTCTGCCATATGTGATAGAGCTTTTCATCTGAACCAATAACAAAGACTTCTAGCCGGCCATCTGCATTGTTGGCTACTGCAACTTTAATGCCCTGCTGGCTGCCAAGCTGCGACCAAGAGCTCCAGTCGCCATTTGGACTTACCTGCCATGCATGGAATACCATGTCTACCGGCGTGCCGGCAGGAGCAGCTGGAGGTGGAGTAGTCTTTGGCTGCGCCGCTTCGACATTTTTGAAGGCATTTTCGTACAGGGCCGCCTTTAGCTCGCGGGTCATTGCAATGCTTGTCGTCGTCGTATTCTTTGCCACTCCAGTCTTTGCGTAGTTGATCACGGCGTTCTTCATGACAACAGACTTGCCCGTGTTCCGCACAAGGCTTGAGAGCCTGAACAGGTCTTCGGAATACTGGATTGCAACCAGGCTTGTATCTACCTGCACAAATCTGTGGCCGATTGCAAACAACTCAAGGCGGCCATCCTTGTTCATGCCAACTGCCAAGTCCTTTGACTTTATTCCATGCATCGAGAACCACTTTGACCATGTCAGCATGTCGTCTGTACTGCCCGTCTGCCACATGTGCCCCGGCGTATCTGCCATGTCTATGCCAAACACTTCAAGCCGGCCGTCTGCGTTTGACCCGACAACTATCTTTTTGACCTTGACTGCTGGCTCAAACACAGACCAAGCGCTGGCCCAGTTGCCGTTTCTGTCCTGCCAGATGTGGACAAGCTGATCACTGGTGTCTATTCCAAATACATGAAGCGTGCCGCTGGCGTTTGTGGCGGCAGTTATCTGTTTGAGCTTTTTGTCAGGCATCCTGACCCACTGGCCCCAGCTTCCGTTTTCCGCAGTCTGGGAGCTGCGAATAGGCTGACCGGTTGCATCTATTGCAAACAGCTCCAGCCGGCCGTCTGCGTTCATTCCTGTTGCCATTTGCTTGACCGTGGCTCCGGCAATAGCAAGCCATCCTGACCACGTTATCTGCGATGGGCTTTGGTTGTAGTTTGCCAAAAATACATAGAACTTTTCGCTGTCAACTGCGACTGGCTTGAAAAACACTGGCACAGGAGGGGTGTCGTCATCCCTATCCAGGTACTCGTCAAGTCCAAGCCTGCCGGCAAGAGCAGAGCTGTCCTCAGAGTCGCGTGTAGGTATCCCATACTGCTTGTTCAGCACAGACATCAGCGTGAGGTCTTCCATCTGCCTGACAGTTTCAGAGATGTTTGCGTCGTCAGCATCCACGTTTGTCTCCCCAAGAAGTATCGAAGGCGGGGCGGTGCTTTCTGCCACCGAATCGACTTCGTGATAGAAAGGTCCGATTATCTTGTATGTTTCTGTTGCCACCTTGTCCTTTATCAGGCCGCTTGACACCCTGAGGCCGGTTGGAGGAGCGCCGCGTTCCATCACCGCGCCAAAGATCACCGGGAGGTGTTGTACAATCTCGCCCAGCGGATCGAGCATGACCGCCTCCACCTGCTGGCTGTCGCTTGTGCTGTCAAGCTGCCAGTAGCACTCGGCAATTCCATCATTGTCCGTATTGACTGTAACTTCGCCTTGCCTCTTTGCGGGGTCGCCTTTTCTGCCGCTCTTTTTCTCTGCAAAAACTTCCCCTTCGCCACGTGTGACTACAAACTTTACTGCAACTCCGCCAAGCGGAGTTCCTCCCCTTGATACCCCGACCATCAGTGGAGAGGGCAGAAATGCGTTTGGCGCGCCCCTCTGGCCGTCGCCTCCAACATACTGCATGGTAGTCAGCGTGTTTATTGCAGGAAAGATTCTGCGCAGGTCCGTGACTTTCTCAAGCGAAAGATCAGGACCAAATTCCAGGGCTGCAAGCCTGCAGTAATGGTGCACTATTCCTTCTGGCGGAAGGGCCTCCGGCTTGCCTCCTCCATTTGTGGGCCATTCGATGTCTCCCTTGGCTGTTCTGGCCGGCACCCACCAGTAGTCGCCAGTTCTATAGTTTCCGCTGCCAAACTGCACTTCCAGCCCATCCTCTATAGCCACATAGCCATCATCATCACTGCCGCTTGAAGACTTGGGCACAGCAGCTACGCCAGCAGAGTCCCACCTTGTTATCTTGGGATTGAATTTTGCGGAATAGTTCTCCTCAGTTATGGCTTCGCCTATAGCGGTAGCAGGGTCAAATATTATGGTCTTGGTGCCTTCGTCTACCTTTGTTATTTTGACAAGGGTCCCCGGCCTGTTTTCAAGTTCGTGTCTATCGTCGGTTATCTCGATCCACTGGTCTTCCTTGAAGGCAAACTCATACCTGTCCCGGCCGACACTGCTGACGCTAATCTGAGAGCCAGAGATCTTGGTTACTTTGCCCGCAATTGAAGCGTTGTCCCTTGACCACTTGAAGGTGGCGCCATTTCCATCCCTTCCGGGGTTGTGTATCTCTATTCTGTAAAACTGGTTGTCAAGCCGGCGATATCCAGCCGCCGGCGGAAGCATGCATGCATCTGTTATTCCTTTTGGTGGCCTTGCGCGTGCACGAAGGGTGCCATCAGAATAGTTTGACGAGCTTGTTATGAGCTTGTTCCACTCGTCGTCGACCTCTGACAGAGAGTTGCCGAGCTTGTGGAGAAGCATCCGCCAGACCACCTTTGTACGTACAGATGTGTCTGGCCCGCCCAGCGCTGCCTCGCGGATTTCCGGATCGTCAATGGCAGTTATGCCCTGCTCCCACACTTTTAGGTACGCAAGATACTTGCCGGCCTTGACCTGTGGATCGTCGACAACCAGGTCACTTTCGTTTTCGACCATCAGCCCGTTGACATAGTACCGGCCAGCGCCAATCTGGTAAGAGCTCTTTTTTGCAGCGGCAGGCTCTATTGAAAACCCGGCCATCTCTGCAGGGCCGCCACTTGACCCAATTAGATCCTGCAAAGACATCTGGTCGTAATATGCCTGGATGTCCACCTGCTCGTTCCAGTCGGCATCCACCTGTACGCGCCCTTGTTGCAGCTTGACCTTTCGGTAGTGCTTTATTCTCCTAAACGTTGAACGGCTAAAATCACCTTTCATGACTATAATTCACTCCTCATGTCACCAAAAAGACCCCCGCTTCCATCCCAAACCTCATGTACTCTTCAAGACAGGACTCAAGGTTTGCCAGTCTGTGCCTCTGCATCAGGTGGTTAAATGCGCCCATCTCATTTCCGTCATGGGCACCCTCTGCAATCTCCCTGTCAGTGTTGGCGTGCAGCTGCGCGTATCCGGGGTCGTCATAGCGTTCAGAAACAAAGTATGGACGGACCTGCGAGCTTGCATTCGTTCCAGAGGGCTGGCACCGGTAGCGCCTACCGAGCCTGGATCCAGGTGGCACATAGCAGAAACGCACGCAGCCAATCTGGATCCGCTCCGCTATTGCCGGCTCGGTAAATATTGTATCGCTGGCAAGATCCATGATTGCAACATTTGTTTTTCCAAAGACCGTAGAGCTTTGAATTTTAGCTCGGTAAAACGAAATTGCAGGCTTGTCTTGACCCCTGCCATCTATTATGCTGTCCCTAGCTTCAATTGTCGCCCGGGTGTTTTGAGCAGCGATTCTGCCAGATATCGTCCTGTAAAGCTTCAGGGTCATCTCGTCAGAAACGTCGTCAAGCTCGATGCTCTTTGCCGCATCATCGCCCAGTTCGCTTTCAGGCACAATGGTGCAGTGGCTGACATTGAGAAATGAAAGGCCCCTGCCCTTGATGGCTATGGTCGATTTTCCCTTTGGGCAGTGGACAAGCAGCCCCTCAAGGGTCACGCCGGATTTGGCCGCAGGGCCCTCGGATGAAATTACTAGTGGCTTGGCAAGCTGTATTACCGGGCGCCTGCCTTCGCCGGCCCTTATCGTAAGGGTTGTGCCGGCTGGTATGACAAGCTCATCTATCGACTCCTCATAGATTTCGCTGTCTGTTATCTCTAGTATTGCGCTCTTGGGCTTTTTCTTCCACTCTGCTATTGCCTTGCTTATGCTAGATAGATTGGCCTTCTTTGCGATCTCGTAGACATCATCAACAACAACAGCCTCTTTTTCGTGTTTGTCTCGCTGCAGGTACGAGCCTCCGCCGATGTCGGCGCTAAAGCCATAGTAGTAGCTCACGCGCACTTGTGCAGGCTTGTCGCCTGCTGGAAAGAGTATCCGGCCGAGAACTGGATCAACTGCCACCTTGCCCTTCTTTGGAACATTTTTCCACTCTGTCAAGTCGCACGACACAATGTTTGCAGCATCCACCGCTATCCCGTCTTTTACGATGTTGATGCTTTTGCCCTGCCCGCAGTAAATGTGGGGATTGTCGTGGAGTGCCCTCCTCCTTATTGGGCCCGGCACATTTACTTTCTGCGTAATTTGAGCAACGCTTTTCTCAGTTACTGGATGGTTGAAGAGATGGATATCATTTCCAAGCTGGCTGAAGCTGAACTTGCCGGAGCCATGGTTGTATGCTGGCGAGTCATTGACATGGTATGACTGCAGCCTCCACAGGAAAATGCCAATGTTTGGAATATTGTGGCGGCCCCGCCTGCTTGCAATGTGCCTGACATCTGCTGTGCGGGCAAGCGTATCAAAAGGCGTCCCTACAAGGTCAAGTGCGTCCATCCTCCTCATGTCAAATGCAGAGTTGTCTAGTCGCACATGGTTCATGTTCTGCGTAGATGAAAGATGCTGGAAAAATTCCACCGCCTTTGCGTTCCAGTCAGTGACGTCATGCGCCAGCTGCTCGACCATGGCCAGCGTGCCTTTGCGGCGGCGGTGCGAAATCGTATTGGCCACCCAAGATCTCTGGCTAAATGTAGCCTTGCTTGCCGGCCTCATGCCCTTGACTCCAAGCAAATCTGCTATGTATGGCACCACCCACTCTTGGCAAGTCTCTATGAACCAGTTGTCATATAGCTGTGAAATGTCTGACTCTATTTTGGCGGCCTGCTCTTCTATTATGCCCAACAGCTCCTGCAGCGGTTTTGGGCGCTTGCCACCTGGCTGGTCAAATTCATGCTGCCTATAGATTGCAGGCAAAAGGTTGTACAGGCTGGACTTTTTCTGGTAGTTTGAGCTATTTTCTTCTTCCATCAGATCTTCATCTCCAAAATTGTGATACCTTCTGGATCTATTGTCAGCAGCTGGGCAGGGACCATCTCTCCATTTTCCCAATGTGCACCAGAAGCGGCAATAGAGCTGTTGAGGGCCGGCTCGTCATCGATGTGTTCCACAGGGTAAAAGTAATCAACATCTGCAGCCATCACTCCTTCAACCTGCTGTATTGCAGAAACGATGTCGCTTAGGTTAACCCCCTGGGCAAACTGCCTAGATTCAAACGAAAACTTGGTCAGAAGAGCCTCCCTGACTGCAGAGAAGACATTTTCTGCAATGTGGCCTGGCTTGATTGCGACTTTGGCGACCAGTTTGAACATCATAGGTTCAAACGACTTGATGTGGACAGTTATTGCTGGATCCTTTGCATTATTTATCGAGCTTGCAAGGCTGGAATACAGCTGCGAAGCCTCTGAAATTGGATTTCCCCCATCAGATGCGATGGTCAGAAGCACAACCTTATTTTCGCCATCCCAAGCCCATACTGCCTGGGCCTTGCCAACCCCGGAAAATGCCTGTGCATAGTCTTCAAAGTCCCTTAGAGATACTATTCTTCCCATGGCAAGCAGGGGCAGAGGTGCATTTTTGCGTGCATTTTCCATCTTTTCTGGATCGGCCGCCCCGCTTGCCGGCACGGGATTTGTGACACTCTTTACTCCAAGTGGCCTTGTCAGGAGCAGGCTCAGCTGGCCCTCTTTCACAAGGCCTGCCCTTCCCATACCCACGCGGTACTTTGCAACGATGTTGTTGGTGCCTGCCGGCGGCCTCATGCCCCGCATGCCATCACCAAATATGATTCTAGTCGATCCATAGCCGGCGGCATCTTCATTCTCTATTTTTGCCGCATATGCCCGGTCCATCGGACCAAGAGAGTGCATGTCAGGTGCCTGCCGCCAGAGGATATTGTTCACATAGACTTCAAGTGTGCTAGCTGCCCCACTAGGTGCAGTGGGCGAGCTTACAAATGTCAGCGGCCCTTGCTTTAGGTAAAATTCCTGCATTGATTTGGATGGGTCGCCGCTTCCAATCGTTTCTTGCCTAGTCTCGCCATGGGTAGCCAGCGCAATGTTTGCATTGATGGCTACGGTGTCGCGCTTGTACCTATTCTGGAGGCTTGTCGACAGCGATAGTATGGTATGCCCGCTGTCGTGGATTACATGTGATATCTTGGCGATTTCGCTTTCTATGACTCCAGTGGGTTCGTCTTCAAAGAGTGTCCCGCCAGTCACAGCAATGTGCTGACCCTCTTTGAGCTCAGGCACTATTGCATCAAGCTCTATCGTGCTTCCTTCAAGGGCATCCTCTATTTGGATGTCGGCGAGCTCTAACATATGGCTTTGAATGTAGGCGGTAGTGTCCCGGATCTTGAACTTGTTGAGCGTTTCCATCTTTGAGTCCAAGTCGTCGCTAGAGAGCTGCAGGCCAGTCACTTTGGCGCTCATGGCATAGTCTGCAAGCGATCTTTCATGGCTCTTGATGACGCGGTATACGGCCTGCTGGGTGGGGCTTTGAACCAAAACAAAGCTGGCCGGCGCTATCGAGTATGTGTTGTCGAGATATACAAAATCATCAGCATGCTCGTTTCCTTGAGAATCTGTTGCAATGCTCACACGCGAGTTTGTCTCCCAGTTGGATGGGTACGCCCTGTTAGCAGATGTCTTGTACGTTGTTACTCCTTTGCTTGTCTGCTCTCCGGTCTGTTCTCTGGGCAGGCTGTCGTACTTGGGTGCATTGTGGCCGAAAAATCCGGCCTTCGCCCGGAATGCATAGACTCCCACTACGGGTTCTGGAAGCTTGCGCTCTGTCCACTTTGGTAAGCGCTTGATTGGCAGGCGTAATCTAAAGTTAAGCGACTTTGAGAGTGTGAATTTTTTCCATCCAAGGGCCCTTGAATACAGGCGCATCTGAGAATCTGTAAATCTTATCTGGGCCAGGTTCTTAACTAGCGAGAGCTTCTGAGAATCAGCAAGCTTGCCAAACCTTGGAATCTGGATTGTGAGTGCCTTGGCTATCGCCGGCAGGATTTTCAAAATCAAAGGGATCGTGCCCGATGTGTCCACCGCAGTGACCTGCTTTTCAAAATCCGGACGAACCGAAACAACTGTTCTGACGGTGGTTCGGAATTCCTCGCTTCCCTCTGCGGGCTTGGTGACTACCAAGAGCACATCGCCTTCCTTGAGCATTGTATTTGTTCCCTTGAGTACAATTGTGGCTAGGTTGTCAAGTTCCTGCCTTTCCACGGTTTTTGGTCTAAGCTTGTTCAACTCGGGCCGCGCCTCTATCCCCTCTACGGTCTCAAAAATTTGCGGCAGCTCTCCCGGGCCCGGAACACTCTGCACCTTTGTGCCCGGGTCAATAACGGTCTTTTCTGGTGCGCCTTGCGCATCTTCTAGAGTAAACGCAAGAAATGTGCTTGCAACAACTCCCGGCCTGAGCTCGTAGCCTATGGTTCGGGCAAGCTCTTTGATTGACAGCCTCTCTTTTGCAGTGCGCAGGAACCCTTCGTTGGCTATTCGCTCCTGATAAAACGAAAGCACGTCTGACACGGCTGCCCAGCAGTCTATCAGCGCTATCGAAAGATCATCGCTTTGCCTTGTCGTCAGGCGTACAAGCTCGGGATTCTTTGAAAGCGCATCCAGCATGTCCTGCCTAAATTGCGAATAGGTTCCAATCCTGTATGAAATTGAATGCAGTCCCGGTCTATTCTCAACAACAACTCGGCTTTGCGCGCATTCGGAGCAGCCGTCTTTCAATTGCCTCCCTCCATTAGAAATTCTATGCTGCCATTCTCTGGATGATTGGGATCGCTGTCTAGGCGGGCAATTTCAAATTTGTTTATATCAATTACTCCCTGCTCAAGGGAGATGGAATCATCCGGCCGGTCCATTCGGGTAAACTTGATAACCTCCACTGATTGCACGCCGGGAACCTGCGCAGCGGCAGCGTAGATTTGGCTGAGGAAAACTGGCTGGCCAAATGTAAAGTTGTCTGGATTGAAAAAGCCTCTTTTCCTATGGCTGCCAAACGTGTCAGCCAGCGCCCGCTCCACGTGATCTGCAAAATATCCATTTGCAACAGTCACCTTTAGCGACAATTTTAGCGGGACATAGGACGGCCCGTGCACTTCAATGTCATATCCGGCCAGACGGTAGTCTTCCAGGTAGTTCCGGATTTCCCGCTCAAAGTCAGCATCCACCCCAATACCGCCTGCACGGTCAATGGCTACAAAGACTGTATGCCAGCTGCCAGTCCATCTTATGGTTGCCCGGGCTCTCTGGATGTCCCCCCTGAGGGCAAGGATTTCTTCATAATCCTGCTCTGTCACCGCCCTTTTTTGCTTCATAAATGCACCTGGTGCAAATTGCCGGACCTTTTCAATGTCCTCTGGATCCGATCCGCCGCTTGCATCCAGAGGGTTGCGGACCTCGCTTATTGCATCAGTATCCCATACTATGGCGGTGATTGTCTCGGCCCCTACGTTGCCACTTGGGCCGTTGCCCATACGATAGATGGCAGAAAATACTTCCGGGTTATCTTTGGTTCCACTTGCAGGGATTCTGCCGGCTTTGGTTTCTTCGTCGCCAAACCGCAAATAGCATGATCTATCATTTTCTGTTTCAACTACAAACTGGTATGCCTGCCTGTCGCTGTTCAAAAGATCCAAGACAGGCTCCCAGTTGTCAAAACCATTTCCCTGCACCCTTACCTGCGGAAGGGCGGCGCTTGGATCGCATTTGAGGGCAAGGGAAGCCGGCTGCAATGCGTCAAAGGGGCAGGCGTAAGTGAGGGGCTCTTTGTTTGCCAGCTTTGGACGGAACTTGCCGGTGGCAGGCACAGATCCTATTGGCTCTTTCTTGTCAACCAGTCGGCCATTACTGTCATAGTCAAAAATCGTCATTCCGTGATCGGCAAGCACAATGTTTCCCCGGGCAACTGCCATTTTGACAAGACCGTTTTCCTGCTCTTCTCTGACACACAGCGAAAACGGAAGGGCATCTTGCGGGTGCCAGCTGATTTCAAGAACGTCCGTTTTGAGCAGCGGGTCAAACTTCTGCACAACAGATGTGAGTCGGACTGCGTGTCTTTGGGTCATGTCCCCGTTTCGCTGGGCGTTTTGCGCAATTTCGGCAGGGCCTTCAAAAATTTCTTCAAACAAGAGCACATCGCCTGCTTTGATTTTGAGCTTCTTGCCGGCATCCTGAAGTGTGGCGCTTGTTGCTCCCTTTGGCAGGTAACACCTCTTGTCGCCCCATGTATGGAATTGAATCTTGTTGTGAATGCTATAGAGCACAGCATCATGCATCGTTTCAAAGACCTTGGCGCCTTCTGCTACTTCAAATGCAAAGTCCCTTGGCCGGACCACTGGTCGTCCCTGCCGACCCTTGGAGAATGCAAGGAGTTTTGTCTTTGCCGGCACGCTTACAGTTTCAGCCGCATTGCCATTGACCTGGATAAACACCCATGTTCGGGCGTTGCAGCCATCATGCACAAAATAATCAAGGAGCCTTGCGTGCCTGCGTATAGAGACCCGGCGCCGGGCTGTGCCCAAATACGCCTCAGTGGCGACGGCGTCTTGGTAATAGCTCAGGTGGTCGCCGACGTATGCCAAAAGCTCCACAAGGGCCACACCCATGTCTGCCGGGCTTCTTTCCTTCCAGTCCGGCGCAATGGTCGCAAGCCTATCGAGCATCAGCCTGCGAAAGCTCGCATAGTCTTTTGCCATGTAATCGATTGGAGGGTTTGGCTGCGGGGCTGGCTCCTGCTCTTCGTGCATACCCTCTTGCATGCAATCAAAATCTCCCTCGCACTCTACCTTGAAAGTGAACTCCATAGTTGAGAGCTGCTGGTCAAACCCATCAGGTGCAAGCGAAGGGTTATCGCGGTTCACAAGCGCCAGCACATATTTGGAAAAGTCACCCCTTGCAGACGGCCTTGCCACAAGCACCCTGTCCTTGTCGTGCAGTGCTGCTATGATCTTTTTCTCCTCTTCTACAAGATCCATATTATCGTCGTTGTCATCTGCCCGGCGGGCCCACAGAGCTCTGATGCTGCGTATGCGCGACCCACCCGTAATTGCAATGTTTCTTTCATCCAACAGCTTGTTGGGGATTGGATGTAAGCAGCGCACCAGAAGCAGCGCTTGGTACGGATCGTCGGCTACTCCAGATGGGCTTGTCAGGACTTCAATGTAGTCTATGCCGTTGACATGCATGTCAATTGCAAGTGAACGCCTGCCTTCAATGTCGCAAGAGATGTCTGTCATCCACTACACCTCTTTGGTGAACTTCAGACTATGCTGCTTGCCGCTCTCTTTGAGCCTGTATTGCACTGTCACTTCAAGGGTAGATTCACGAGTTTTGATGTCAACAAATTCTACAAGTATCAAGCTTCCCAACCATGTCTGCAGGGCTCCCTGCACCAGAAGCTGTGTAGCAGAGGCTATCTCTTGGCTGTTTGGACCAAATATGAGCTGGTTTATGCCGCTGCCAAAGTCTGGTCGGTTTACGCGTTCACCCAGTGTGGTAAACAGCACCTGCTCTACAAGCTGCTTTACATGTTGCTCTTCGCTGGCAGTCATTGCGGTCCTGCCAAAGCCATCAATCCTTAGTGGATAGCTGAAATTCATAGTATCAGATCCCCTTTACTCGCAGTTGAGTCAGCGTCACATTTGGAGGGCCTTGTGGTGCCTGCTCTGCACTCTGACAAATTCCTGAACTTGTCTTTAGTATGACTGGATTGCCGTCCGCCTTTACCCTGGTTGCTGGAGCGAGCCAATTTACCATGACACAGGGCTGGGGCTTTGGACCGGGAACTGTAAATGCGCAGCCTGCCACTGAAAACATGTCAGCTATGGTTGTTGCTGGCTGACCGGAAAGCTTTACTCGGGCGTTTCCAGGCGAAGCTGATACTTGGCCGCCATGGGGGCAGATAGTTGTCGCGCCAACTTGGTAGAGCGTACCGCCAGGCATTGGTAATCATCCCTCAATGCAGGCGCCTCTTTGCTCAACAACAGTAATAATGAGGCGCCTCATCACCATATCGCAAAATAGATACTAGTACTTGTTATTAACCATTATCATAGCAAATTCTACCAATATGTCCATAAAGATAGCACAGATGCAAAAATTACGTCATTAGTGGAACATCAAAACCGCTGCTATTGTATTTTTGATGAGATTTTGTGTATTTGCGCTTAAATTTTGCATTATCGTACGGCGGCAAATATTTTCCCTTTACCTTTCTTATAGGACATGTCGTAGATAAGGACAAAGATATACAAATTACGTCTTATCATTAGTAGATGAAACGATCGCGGCTGTAATCCTTTACAAGAAAAATTCAAGAACTTAACGCAGGACGCGTTTGATAAGGGCAGGTCTACTACGGTAGTTGATGAAAAGGATGTAACAAGCATAGTAAATACTGGAAGCGATATCGCAGAAGGACTCTCAAAA
>JBDZWB010000138.1:0-4681 GCA_040255975.1 Nitrosopumilales archaeon | reverse complement strand
ATCCTGAGCGAAGTCGTGCAGGGGGAGGGCGGATACAATATTGCAAGTGGCAAGTTCATCAAGAACCTACGCAAATGCGCAGATAGGTACGGCGTGCCGCTGATACTGGACCAGGTCCAGTCAGGGATGGGGCGCACCGGCAAGTGGTGGGCGTTTGAGCATTATGGAGTCAGGCCGGACAGCATGAGCGCAGCCAAGGCACTGCAAGTTGGCATGGCGGCATATGACGGTAGTCTTGACCCCTGCGAACAGGGCGCAATGTCAAGCACATGGGGAGGAGGAAGCAGGATAGACATGGCAGTGGGAGCAAAGGTAATCGAAGTGATCAAAAAGGACAGGTTGCTTGACAATGCTATGGTAATGGGGGCCAAGCTCAAGAATGGGCTGTTGGAACTTGTGGAAAAAGGCGGCGTAACAGACGTAAGGGGACTCGGCTTAATGATAGGAATCGAGTTTGACAGTAAGAAGAGCAGAGATGAGAAGCTCTCACGTGCATTCAAGAATGGGCTGTTGTTGCTTCCAGCCGGCCAGAAGGCGATGCGCGTAATACCGCCACTCACCATAAATGAAGAGGAATTAGATGAAGGTCTTCAGCTGCTAAATCAGATCATGACTGGCTAGGGACCTTGATACTCGACGGAAGCAACAAAAGCATTTTTACCCGAATCATCATAGTTCAAACTTGGAGTGAGGATGCGCATAACTTTGCTCTTGGCTGCATCTGCAAGTTTAAAGATGAAGCCATTTGGTATTTGGATCTTTGTATCTTGTTCTTCGCCAGTAACTGGACTTTTGAAACTTTCTATCTTAACATCAATGATGCCTGGCACTGAGAAACTGCTTTTCTTCCCATCCACCTTGACGATAATGTCTACGAACTGTGGCTCTAAGACGTACTTGTAGGTGTTGGCAAATATTGCAAATGGACCATTTCCCTTAGCTCTGCCGGAGAAAATATCCACTATAGCCCTTCTTTGATCTTCTGTAGTGTTTTTGCTAACGAATAATTGTGTCGTGCCATTTCCTTCATGTATGGCTTTAGGCCATGATGAAGCTGAGATTACGTCTATTCCATCAAGCCTTACATTACCATAATTGCCATTCTTGATATGGAATAGTACAATGGCCCTGCAAAATCCATAAGTAGGAAAGCCGTTAAAGTTGCAGGGGCAGCCGTAGTCGCAGTTGCAGGTTTCTACATAATCTATTTGCAGATTCCATTTTGAGATCTGGACAGTAGACACAGAATATGCAGATGTCGAAGTGTTTTTTAAGATTTGTGGCAAAGTTTCAATATGCCAGATAGTCATCGCCTAGTATCTGCGACGCCATCTTTAGCTTGAGAACTTCATTTGCACCCTCGTAGATTATAGTTGCGCGCGTGTCAAGAAAGTGTCTTGCCACTCTGGCAGTCTTGCTGTAGCCAAACGAGCCAAATACCTGCACTGAGCTGTTTGCAGATTCTAAGGCGCAGTTAGTCGCATGGAATTTGGCCATGGCTGCCAATGAGTCGGCCTCATTTCTCAAGGTAGAGTATTCTTTGTTGCTTCTATCTAGCTTTAATTGCCGGTCAGACGAGCTGATGCCTTCTACATATTCGTGCAGTTTTTGTCTTGCTATTGCAGCCCTGTAGACCAGCCAGCGAGAGCTTGCGATGTTGACTGCGATCCTTGCAATGTGATCCTGTATCAGCTGTTTTTTTGCAAGGGCAGAGCCATGTTGCTTTCTGACCTTTGAATGCACGATGCATTCATGTAAGCAATCCTTCATGATGCCTATTGCGCCTGCAGCCACGCTGAGCCGGCCGTCTATTAGTGCGCTGTAGGCTATACTGAGCCCTTGACCCTTCCTGCCAAGTAGGTTCTTTTTTGGAACAATGCAATTGTCAAGATGTATTTCAGCGTTCTTGACTGTGAGCAGCCCCATCTTGTTCTTCATCTCTTCCGTTCGCAAGCCAGGAGAGTCTCGCTCGACAATGAATGCAGAAATCTTGCCGCTATCTTGGTCCTTTGCATACGTTGTCATAACATTTGCAAAGGTCCCGTTTCCGATCCAATGCTTTTTCCCTTTCAGCACATAGTGATCCCACTTGGCCTCAAATTTTGTGACCATAGAAGCGGGATCGCTGCCTGCAGCCGGCTCTGTCAGTGCAAAGGCCATCATACTCTTACCTGACGTTGTATCCGGTAGGTATTGCTTTTTTTGCTCCTCGCTTCCCCATCCCTGCAGGACAAGCTGACCTATCGACGTGTGAGCTGAAAAGAACGTGCGGAGCGAAGCTCCTTCCTCTCCTATGCGCTCTAATGCAAGCGCGTATGTAAGCATGTCATAGCCAAGGCCGCCATACTTTTTCGAAATTGGGCAGCCAAGCATCCCTATTTTTCCAAATGCTGGTACGACCTTATCATTGAGTCTTTCTTCGAGATAGCATTTCTCTTCATGCGGACGTATATACTTGCACACATCGTCCACTTTTTGCAGAAACTTGCGTTGGGAAGAAGAAAACCGGAAATCCATCTGCGACAAATTCACATAGGACATATGGCAAGATTTGCTCCATGTAGGTATAAAAGGAAGCCTGTCCGCATGAGCAGCGTGAGGTTTGAGGATTTTGCAATAGGCCAGACCTTTGCCGCATCGATGACTATAACCAGGGCGGATTTTGACAGCTACATATTGTTTGCTCGTACAAGAAACATCCTGCATGAAAACCCAGATCTTGCAGAGAGGGAAGGCATAAAGGGAACGATGCTCCCCGGCAGATCCATAATCGCTCGTGCAGAAGGGGAAATGACACGTCTGCCGGCATTTTCTGATTGCATAATGTTACTCTATGGGATGGACGGAGACCCCGGATGGAATAACAGAAACACCCGGTTCCTAGGAGAAGTCTATGCAGGTGAAGAGCTTGCAGTGAAATATGCAGTATCAGATAAAAAGGATGACAAAGGCTATGGCATACTTGCAATCGACTTTGAGATAAGCAGAGTCAGGGACAATAAGCTAGTGGTCGTATCGAGGAAGAACCTGTACAGGATCAGGAAGTAAAAAGTCCCGTTAACTCAGGGCAGGTATCGAACCGAAACCCAACCCTCACCCCTTGTTCATGGGATCTAACCATGTACATTTTACCATATTATTACGATATACGCATTGCTAGAAGAAACGCCCGAAAAAGCCGGAGGTAAAGCCACCTCTAAGAAGGTCGCTCCCCAAGAAAAGCCCTATCGCCGCTGCAAAAGTTAGTATCCAGACCAGTTTGTTCCAAGCAAATATCTTTTGTCCGTCCAAACCCATGAACGGTATCATGTTAAAGAACGCGATGAAGCCATTGAACCAAGTGCCGACTAGCAAAATTGGATTGACAAAACCGGTTGCTTCAAGCACAAGATAAGTAATAAGAAATCCAGTTCCCATTGCCAAGTTTGTCAGCGGTCCTATCCACGAGACCCTTCCGCTCCGGCTCATGCTAAGATTGCCGCTGTGCCAAACTACTCCGGGAGCTATGAATTTGAATGGGAGAATTGGCAATGCAGAAATTGCAGTAATAACAGCTCCGTAGAATATCAATCTGAACTCTGCCCATGCGCGGTAAAATTGTGCAAGGAACTTGTGGCCAAGCTCGTGGAGCACGAACGCGCTTACAAAGATTGTCAAAAATTCCCATCGAAAATCATACCTATTGATCGACAAGCCAACTGCGGTCACAAGGGCCGTTGCCACTGCAAGATGGAGAACTTCGGTCTTTGAGAAACGGAGATAGATGACGTCATATATTGCTGACTTTATGCGCTCATGTGGCATGCCCGCCCTTTCGTGAATGTGTTCCAGAAATTCTCGGTCTCTTGCGGGCTGCTTCAAAAAGTCATCCAGAAATGCACAGTTGTGGTTCGGAGGAAGTCGGTGAACCGAGCAAAATATCCCTTCGCAATAGCGGCATTTGAACGGGATGACCTCGTCGTCGCCACAAAAATCGCAGTACATTTAGTGCAATGTTCTATACGATGTAATCACTATTAAATCAACACACTGACTTAATCATCATCATCGCGGTCGCGCTTGTTTTCTTTCTTATCGTCAGCTTTTTCTTCATCATCGTCGTCGATGATAATTCTGTCAAACAAGCCCAGCACTTTATCAGAAACGCCTTGAAGTTTTGATTCTTCTTCTTTAGAATCATTGTCATCATCCTTTTCCTCCTCATGCTCCTTCGACTCTTCTTTATCAGGTTTTGAAGAATCATCAGTTTCGTTTACGTAAATGTACACTGGATTTTCTTTCTCTATGTAAACTGGGACTTCTTTTTCGACTTCGACAGTCCGGTTAATGTAAACAGGCTTTTCCACTTCTACTGTCTGGTTGACGTACTTTATCCTCTCGATATATACAGGCTTTTCAATGACCTTTTCAACAATCACAGGTTCTTGCAGCGCTTCACTTGTAGTAGTAGCCGACTCGCTGGTAGATGCGTACGCAAATAAAATCGCCGAGCCCGCAATGGCGCCGGCCATGGCAAGGGCGACCACCAGCCCTCGGAGGCTCTTGTCACGGTTATCACTTTCCTTTGGACCACTGCGACTCTTGCCAAGGTCAGTCATTAACAGAATAATGTTGTCTCCAAAGTTAATATCGCATAGCACATGGGCATTCTGGAAGATTTGTGCAGGTGACTCGTATGCAA
>JBDZWB010000137.1:0-4732 GCA_040255975.1 Nitrosopumilales archaeon | reverse complement strand
TTTCTCTCTTTTCGAACCCTTGCATAGAGAGTGATTTTTCTCTTTTCTTTTTTTGCAACTGCATAGCTTGAGCTGTTAGGACTGTGGCTCCCTGTTTCAAGCTGATTGATTCTCTCTACTGCTGGAATTGCATTGTCCCATAACGTTCCGAAAACATATTCCATCATTTTCACCAACTTTTTGCTGTTGGTGTAATATCCGTCTGTAATAGGATGTTGAGGCGAAACTTCCAGAGAGGAGAGGGACTCACTTTCACTAATGAGAAAATTGCCCCTTACTTTATTTATGTGGCGAAGCTCGTCTACCATATCCAGCTGTCTTTTGCAATATGAAAGATTTTCACTAGTAATCTCCGTAATGTATCGGAATTTTACTCTTCTCATACGAGCCTCGCGTTTTGGAGCTTGGAATTTTTCATTATCCGTTGAAATCGTTATAGTATATGAATTCAGAAACGCAAGGACTTCAATTTCTGCATTTTCAAGTAACTTCACTATCCTGTCATACATCTGTTCTTGGGTCCACACCGTTAATACCGAAGATTCGTTCATGTTTTACTCCCTTCCTCAACTTCGCTCTTCACCATGTGAGAACATCGGCTATACGTTGTTTGATGCAATCTTACCGTTGAAATTGTGGCATTCTAGTCCAGATTGCTGAAGCCTTTAATGGACCGGGAGGTACCCAAGCCTACGAATTAAGAAAGCATCTTCAAATGCCAACGCAGCTTGAGTTAGAGAAGTCCTTTTAGCGAATTATTAGCAGTCAACCTTTAAACCCATGTTTTCGATGTGCGGAAGACTATGGAAAAAACAATGGATAGCGCCGATGTTGTGGTCATCGGGGGAGGGTTTGCGGGCCTAGCTACAGCCGCATTGGTTGCTCGTTCCGGAAAATCAGTGTATCTGTTTGAACAATCGTCAAGTGAAATAGGAGGCCGAGCAAGAACTCTAGTCCATGATGGATATTATCTTAATCAGGGACCACATGCATTATATCTCGCTGATGTAGGGCCTAAAGTCTTGCAAGAGCTAGGGGTCTCATATACTGGCGGCATGCCTCCAGCCACAGGATTTGAGATAAGAGATGTCGAGAACCATAGGCTGCTAGTGAACGGCAGCTCTGAATCTACGACTCAAACAAGCGAATCGATCGCGAGCAAGGTCTTTGCTCAGCTTACTGATTTGCTAGACAAGTCTGATCTTGCAGAACTAGACAGTGTCAGTGTGCAGGAATGGATTGATAGGAATTTTCATGATGCAGATTCAATCGCACTGATGAAGGCACTCGTCAGCCTGACGACATACGGGAATGACCCCGACACCCAGAGCGCAGGCTCCGCGTTGCATCAATTCCACGTATACAACCAAGGCGGAGTCATGTATCTAGATGGAGGCTGGCAGACTCTGGTGGACGGGCTTGTTGCAGCGGCCAAGAATGCCAAAGTGACAATTGTCATGGGAAAGAAGGCAGCCAAGTTGCAAAGAAATGGTTCTGGTTGGCTAGTGACCTTGTCTGACCAAAGCCAGGTATCGGCAAGGGTACTTGTAATAGCGACAGGCCCCCACGAGGCAGAAGCGCTATTTCATGATGGCGAGAAGCCGGAAGCGTTGTCAAAGGCAGTAAAAGAAGCCAAGCCTGTGCGCATGGTATGTCTGGACGTGGCACTTAGCAGCCTCCCGCGAAAGGATATGCTGTTTGCCCTTGGGATCGATTCTCCGCTATACTTTTCTGTCCATTCAGCATATGCAGCGCTCACTCCCCCGAACGGAGCGCTGATCCATGTGGCGAAATACATGGGTACATCGATCAAGCCAAATCCAAGAGAAGATGGAAAAGAACTGGAAGAACTGCTTGATCTGCTGCAGCCAGGCTGGAGACAAGTAGTTGTCAAGAAGAGACCATTGCCAAATATGGTGGTTTCAAACACATTGATTACCGCCGCAAACGGCGGGGTATCAGGGCGACCGGACCCAAAAATCGAAGACGGGCTATATGTAGTTGGAGACTGGGTCGGACAGGAGGGAATGCTGTCGAATGCTTCTCTTGCAAGTGCAAAACGCGTTGCTCATGAAATACAGAATAAACTTGCCGGAGAGTCCAGAGTGTCTGGAGAAAAACCCCAGATTTCTGACTCGGTACCTTCATAATGCCAAATCTTTAGATCGGCCTATTGGGAAAATTTTCAAGTTATCCCACCTTCCTTATTCTTCACCAAACCTCGTAAGTACTATCGCGGCAACACTACCATTACGCAAAACAACACAACAGTTGAGCCAAAGACTAGAGACTTTTTGGACAGCCTCCAAAAGCAAGGTGGTCCGCCCATCTACAGCCTGCCACCCAAGGAGGCGCGCGCCATACTATCCAACCTTCAGGCATCTCTTCCAGTTGCAATGCCTCCGGCCGACATAGAGAATCGTACAATCCCTGATGGTTCAAACAAGCAACAAATCTCAATTACTATTGTCCGCCCCCAAGGGAGCAGCGACAAAACACTTCCCGCTGTCGTGTACATCCACGGCGGTGGATGGGTGCTTGGAGGCTTTGACACGCATGAAAGGCTGGTCAGAGAGCTTGCAAACAAGGCAAACGCGGCCGTCGTCTTTGTAAACTACACTCCCGCTCCTGAGGCTCAGTATCCCGTCCAAATAGAACAGGCTTATGCAGCTCTAAAATGGGTTGCAGAAAACGGCAAAACCATCAATATTGATCCGTCGCGTCTGGCCCTTGTTGGCGACAGCGTGGGCGGAAACATGGCCGCTGCAGTTACCTTACTTGCCAAAGAGCGTGGCGGACCAAACATTACATTTCAAGCACTGTTTTATCCAGTCACCGATGCAAATTTTGACACTCCATCATACAATGAACTTCAAGAAGGATACTGGCTTACGCGCAAAGCCATGCAATGGTTCTGGGATAACTATGTGCCAGATAGCGCTACTAGGAAAGAGCCAACCGCATCGCCATTGCAGGCTTCGATGGACCAGCTCAGCGGGCTGCCGCCGGCCCTTGTCATTATTGACGAGCACGATGTACTGCGCGATGAAGGTGAGGCCTATGCTCACAAGTTGATGCAGGCTAGGGTGCCAGTCACGGCAACTCGGTATCTTGGAACCATACACGACTTTATGATGCTGAATCCAATATCCGATACCACGCCCGTACGCGGTGCTATAGACCAAGCTTCTGATATCCTGGCAAAGGTGTTGGCGTCGTCGTTGTCAGTAGCAAAATCGGCAGCAGCTCAATGATGCAAAAAATGTGTTGTCATCGATTGCTCTCTTTTGCAGCGTCTAGGATCAATTCAGCAATCTCATTTGGATGAGATACGGGTGAAGCATGGCTGGAGTTAAGCGAAATAGTAGTGGCATTCATCTGTTTTGCGAACTGACGCTGGACATCAGGAGGGATAATGCGGTCGCCCTCAGACACCTCAAACCATGTTGGTAGCTGCTTCCAAGCTGGAGGGCCAGATGGGTCAGTAAGAAGTGATTGATGAGCTGGCTTTTGCACGACTGCCAAGGTTTCAGCTTCAGCCGCATTTACATCCTGAACAAACGCTTCGTGGAACATCTCCGGGTTCAAGTACGCAAATCCTCCGCTATCGAAAACCAATAACTCTGGAGGCAGTGTTGAAACGTCGACGAAGGTCGCGGTAGATTCACCCTCATTGGGAGCAAAGGCAGAAGCGTAGACAAGCCCTGTAACGTTTTGATTATCATAACCTGCATTTGTGATTACGAACCCGCCGTATGAGTGTCCTACAAGTATTGTTGGCCCGCCGACCAGTGAAACTGCACGCTTTACTGTGGCTACATCGTCTGCCAGTGAATGCAGAGCAAGTTGCACAGCGATAACCTTGTGTCCCGCCTTCTCCAGAATTGGAATTACTTTGTTCCAAGAAGATCCATCCACCCAGAGACCATGCACCAGAACGATGTTCGTGCGGTTTGTGGTCATGCTAGTACTACTATTGCTTGCCATCCATGGTTTCCTACTTTCCTCGATATTTCTCGTATTAAGGCTTAAGTGCCATGATTCTGAGAAGCGCGTCAAGAAATATGAAGTGGTTGATAAGACACGACAGTAAATTGGGAATTTTACCAGAGTAATAAAGAAGATTCGTTTTTGACGACAAGTATGGCAGGCAAAAAGCCATTTTTGATACGCCTTACTTGCCGGCCCCGATTAGGAGACCGGCTTTCAGGCGTAATGCAAGCAGTTGACAGCCACTTTACGTCTATCATGTCAACAGCTATTGTTAAGCAGTTTGGCGAGTTGTTATCTTTGAGAGTTAGAAACTGAGAATATGAATTGAGAAAATAAAAAGTCAAGCCCTACTCGCCGGCTAAGAATGGGCTAAAAGCCGGCTTTCGGGTGAAATGCAGGCGTCTTGTTTACTGCTTTTTGCAGGTGCAGTGTACGTGGTAATACAATATTGCTTAAACGCATTTCACGGTATTTTTCGCAATCGTGATTTTTGACTACAAAACCGGCTTTCGGTATTCAAATAAAATCATTCTCTGCGCGGCGTATGTTCGATAATGCTCAAAAGCAATTCTAGAGCGTCTAGTTCATAACGCAAAGGCTCGGCTTCAATGACATCGTGTACTTTTGCAATTTGATCTTTCTTTTGCTTTATCCTTCGCTCTAGTGATTGTTCGTCTCGTGGCGCTGTGCGCAGTACTCTAATCTCTGTTTCATGTTTCTTGTAAATGACTGCATTAAC
>JBDZWB010000136.1:0-4792 GCA_040255975.1 Nitrosopumilales archaeon | reverse complement strand
AAAAGTCATGACGGCTACAGGTAACATTGTTACTGCATTTCTTATAATGAGCGGGAGGGAAGTCTAGGCAGTGGCAAAAGACGACAGCAACAAACCTGTAGAAAACGTCTTCAGGGCAATGGACGAGATAGTCTACCAGCTGAACAAGACCAAAAGACTGTTCATCCTGATGATAGTTTCATTTGTCGTCATCGTTCCCCTGACACATTTCATAACTTTTCTAGTACTTGGAGAGACAATCTTTGACGGCGGGTTTGACGAAAGGGGTCCTCCGTTTGAAAGGGGCGGGCCTCCTGACAATCCCTCATTCAGAGTAGTTCAGGCCGTCGTAGTCGTGACAGTTCTGGTCTGGATAGGGATAGGCATAAGGCAGTGGTTCTTACTTTCAAGGTGGACAAAAAAGTACAACCAGTACAAGGAGCTGCAGAAAAAGGTCGACGAAAAACTGGACTATGATGAAGAAGACGAAAAGCAACAGCCCTAGATGCTTTTTATTTCGGAATTGAACTTTTCCATAAGCACATCCGCGCCCCTGCCAAATATCGCTGAAAATGCGGACTCGATCTTTCTCTTTGACAGGTTGTCCGGATCATAAATAGAAATTCCGTGTTCCTTGTAGAGGTAGAAGAGAAGAAGATCCTTTGCGTCGCCGTCAAAGAGGCTGAGGGTCTTTTTGAGAGCATTCTGCATCCGTGCTGCATCAGCCCTATCGACGGACTTTCTCTTCATCAACCCCTCGTGGATAGCCCAAGATGACCTTAAAGCAGTTGTATGTAATAATTTCAACAGGCTCTATCCTATATACGCTGGACAGGGTAATTTTTGAGCACATGAAGATACTGATAGCCGAAGATGAGCCACAAATAGCAATGCAGTACGAGCTCGCATTGAAGGACAGGAAACATGACGTCGTAGTCACTCATGATGGCGAACAGTGTCTTGAAGCATTCTATCAGGAACTTGAAAAGCACGAGCCGGCGCGCAACCACAAGATGATCAAGCCGCCGTTTGATGCGGTCATACTGGATTACCGCATGCCCAAGAAGGACGGCATGGAAGTGGCCAAGGAAATACTCGCAATAGAGCCAAAACAGAGGGTGCTCTTTGCTTCCGCCTACGTGCTTGAAACCCTCGTCGACTCTGTAAAGAACCTGCAGCAGGTGGTAGAACTTATTCAAAAACCGTTTGAGCTCGACCCGTTCGTCGACCTTATCGAGGATAAGGGCATCTATGCAGAGCTTGAACAGCTGAACGTCAACGCCAAGGAGATAAAAGATCTCAACCCGACGCATCAGCAGGTGCAGGATCTCTTGGAAGGCCTAAAGAAACTGCAAAAGGGCAGGACGCTCTAAATTCTAAATTTAATCGTAGATAATGTTTGACTGGTCTATCGGCAGGACTATTGTAAAGGTCGCCCCGCCCGTCGCATTGTTGTAGGCATAGATTTCACCCTTGTGGGCAGTCACTATGGCCTTGCTTATGAAAAGCCCAAGTCCTGTGCCTCCATGTCCGTTAGCCTCTCTTGCGTTCTTTGTCACAAACTTGCCAAACAGGTTGGGCATGACCTTCTCCGATATGCCTGCTCCAGTGTCGCTAACTCTGATCTCTATCTTGTTCTTGCTTGGAAACGTGCGGCATTCAATCTTGATGCTGCCATTGTCTGTAAACTTGATCGCGTTTCCAATGATATTGGAAAACACCTGTGTCATGCGCGACCTGTCCAGTTCAACTTCAACGTCCTTGCTTGCCTGATCAACATCAAGCTCCAGCGAAACATCCTTTGTCATGTTTGCCCTTGCAGAGCTAATCGCGCTCTCGAGCAGGCCATTTATGCCCACCTTTTCTATCTGGTAGGTTAGGCTGCCGCTCTCTATCCTGCTGACGTCGAGTATGTCGTTTGCCAGCTGCTGGAGCCTGCGAGCCTCCTTTAGGATGCCCTCCCATGCCGCCTCCTGCGTCACCTTGCCCTTCTTTGCAAGGACGGCATAGCCGAGAAGTGGCTGGATTGGGGTTCTCAGCTCGTGTGATGCTATTGCAATGAATTCGTTTTTCAGCTGCTCCCTTGCCTTCATCTCTTCGTTTGCGCGCTCGATGTCCTTTTTGGTTTTGTAAATGTCGGTCTGGTCGACTAATGCAATGTTACAGGCGACAACCTTTCCGTACTCGTCGCGCACAGAGACGGCGCTTAGCAGCGCAGGGAAGACGTCGCTGTCCTTTCTCCTGAGCCATACTTCGCAGTTTTCTACAAGTCCCTTCTTTTGCCACGCTTCTAGATATTCGTGCATGGCCACCAGGCTGTTTGGACCCACATGATCAAATATTGAAGTGCCGATCGATTCTGCTCTGGGATATCCAATGTGCCTCGCATAAGTCTCATTGCAGTCAAGGATAATCCCTTTCTCATTCACGGTGCAATAAAGAACTGGCGAACTTTCGTACAGGCTCTCAAGTATCTTGTATGTCCTCGAGTAGGGACTCTGAGGCCCGCCCTCCTTTAGGGGCCTATCCGCCTGTTGCTTCACATACAGTCAACGACTCCGGACTGGAAATTAGGGTTAGTGTGTAAATGATTCTACACCCCGATTGTTATTACCACTCCAGCAACAAACTTTAGATCCGAAATTCGGCATCAATGGTGGATACAGTGCACAGCAATACAGACGGCAATGATTGTCAGGTAATTTTGCGCCAGTCTATAGACGCGGCAATCGAGTCACTGGGCGGACCGATCCACAAGACAATAACATGGTACATGAACAGCAGGGGCGTTTTCTCAGACCCAAAAAAGGTTGACATCAATTTTTTCTATTCAAACCTACAAGAGCTTTTGGGGCCGGGTGCCGACATGATAATGGAGGAAACCTGGGAGCACCTCCAAAAGCGGTGTGGAGCAAAGGCCGAGTACGACTCTGTCAGGTCTTCACCGCTTGAAAGGATCCAGAAAATCATGGAGATAAGTGAATCATAATGGAGCAGCAATCATTCCTCAACATAGCAAGAGAGCGCAGGAATCTGGTAGTAGCACTGGCAATTTCAATCTTGGCCATAGATGGGTTGGTCTTCTATACCGCTGGCTCTGAAATAGAGATATTTGTAGGCGACCTTTCAAGAATAGGGACAATCTCTGCTGCTGCAATACTTTCACTTGTAGTTGTAGCTAGGCAGAAGACAAGCGGGCTGTTTGGAAGGGCTTATGCTTCACTTGCAGCATCGTTGGTACTCTGGGTTGTGGCAGAGTCGATCTGGGGATACTATGAGCTGGGCCTTGGAGTGGAAACTCCCTTCCCGTCGATAGCTGAGGCATTCTGGCTTGCAGCATACGGTCCACTGGGATACCACCTGTTTAGCACTGCCAAGTTCTATGGCAAAGGGGTGAAAAAGTCTACAATAGTTATAGTAGGGGTAGCAGCTGCACTTTTCTTGGCATTTTATGTCCAAGCAATAGCCGGTATCTTTGCACTGGAAGGACCTGACGCACTACCTTCGCTTGCGATCAGCATAGCCTATCCTGTACTTGATGTAATACTCATAGTACCTGCAGTCCTTATAGTTACAAACGCTGGAAGAGGGCAGCTCACTTCGATCCCTTGGATATTCGTAGGGTGGATCCTGCTGGTCATAGCCGACAGCCTGCTTGGAATAACAGCCGTCACGAGCTTTACGGGAGAGGTATTCCATATCACCATGACGTACAATGCGGCATACCTCTGCTTCATGGCCGGTCTTGTATGGTACAACAAACAGTTCATCCCTGACGCGAAAAAACTGGCAAGCTGATGTAACAAGCGTATACATACAAGCTCTTTTAGACACTAAAAAAGATCGATTCGCAGGATACTTTAATGCCTACAATAACTGCTGAGCTGTCACAGAAAGAGCTCGAAGCACTAAGGGAGTACTCTAACCTGTGCGGGGAGACCATCTCTGACCTTGTCAGGAAGGCCTTGATAAGGGAGATTACATTAGCAGACGGATATGGCGTAGATGACCCGCAATATGAATATCAGATGGTGGTTCCCGCAAAGTCCCTGAGAAGCAAAGACCATAAAATAATTCAAGAAAATTACAATAAAATTAGAAGAATTTTAGGATGGAAGGAAATAAAGCTGTAACTCCCGGCTTGTCGTTTAGTCGCTGATGACACCTTGAGGCGTTTTATATCAAATTTTCACAAAGTCAGCTAAAGTCAATTATCATTCACTCTATGTTGTTATTAGACAGGAGACGAGCTTTGGCAATGGGATAAGTTAAAGCTTGAATCCAAATTTGGTGATTATTTCATGATAAATTCTGAGCAGGTCCTTGCCAAAGATCTTGAACAGACGCTTATCGACAGGTCTGAAGCATTGGTCAGGCAAAATCAAGGCTTTGCAGATGGCTTGGATGAAATAGGAGCACTGCTTGCTCGCTATGATGTTGCACCGTCGCCTATCATAAATGCCATTGACCAGAAGGGTCAGGATTTTGCGACCTATTTTTTCGCTGCATATTCTGAAACGCGCGACATTGAAAGGTCGATTCTGGTATACAGAACGGTCAAGTCACTTGTACGATACATCCTATTGATGGATAGGTTTTATGAAGTAGGCAACAAGAAATACGAAAGGATCGCAAGAGGCCTCCTACAATCCATTAAAAAGGCACATGAAGGTCACCTAAAGTATTCAATAGAATTCGCGCTGGAACAGTTCTGGCCATTCTGGGACTTTGAGCAGCGGGTAAAAAAGCAGATGTTCAAGGGCCATGTTTTTACCAACAGGGAACTCAGACACTTCAACTTATTCAAATCATC
>JBDZWB010000135.1:0-4850 GCA_040255975.1 Nitrosopumilales archaeon | reverse complement strand
ACGGCCCGCATAGTCCTGCCGCGGACAAGGCCGCGCTCTTGCGCGCGCCTGTAAATGTAGGCCGCCTTTTCCACTATGGCGCCTGATAGCCCAAGCGCGCTCCGCAGCCTGTCAAGCTCGACAAACGCGCGCCGGAGGCTCCGCTCGTTCTGATCCTTTATCCTGAAATCCCATGTGCGGAGCCGGTCAAATGTGGACCGCATGGCCGCGTTGAGGCCGCTGCCGGCGCTCCTGTCAGGTCTGCCGATGATGGTGGAGAGTCCCATGCCAGAGCGGGCAAGCGACGTGGGGCTGGTCCTGAGCTTGCTGCCAGGCTCCTTGGCAAGGAGGCTCCAGTCCTCCTCTTCGTTGCCTATGCGTTCCCGTATCACAAAACCGCACTTTGTGCATATCAGCTCGCCCGTCTCAGTATCGGTTATCTTTTGGCCATCGCCACAGTTTGGGCAAACCACGCTGGCATGCTTTATCATCATGGTATGCTCTCATGCGCTCTATACGATATAAGAGAACGAGGAGAATGTGTTAGAATCCAGTTAGCAGTCAGGTTTCTGTAATGCACATTCTGACTCAGTGACCAAAAATTTTCAAGCGCCTGCCGTACGTTGCCACGGCAACGGCGCCAGCTATCGCAAGCGCCATCATGATTGAAGCTACCGGGAACTCGGGGACAATGTAGGTTCCCGAAACCTGCACCTGCTCGGCACTGTCAGAGAAGGGTATGACAAGCGTCCTGAATTCTGCGCCGGCTTCTGTTTCATCATAGTCTGCAGCCTCGCCATCAACGTAGACTTGGTAGCTTGAATCAAACGCATCGATCACGCTCCTTGGCAGCTTTATCGTCAGTACCCCTTCCTGAGTCGCCGAGATCGCGATTTCAAGCGACTTGCTTTCCTTGTCGACTGACATGCCGGTTATGCTGCCTCCTTCGATCCTGTAGCTGATCGGATAGGACACATCGCTTCCCTCCACCTCCAGCCTGTAAATGCTGCTTCCCGGTTCCTGCTCTGTCACGACAAAACTGATGGTTGGGCTCTTTGAGTCAAGGTAGTATCCTTCACCGTCAAACTCTGCAGTCACCTTCCATGTGCCTACGACCTGCGGCTCTAGGACGTGGGAAAACGAGCCGTCCCCCGTCACCACTAGAGGCACAGTCGTGACACGTCCCATGGGGTCGATGTAGCGGAGCTCCACGACTTCTCCCCTGAATGCGGGAGTGAGCTCGCCAATGATTGTTATCCTATCTGGAAGCGGCGTCAGGGTAAGTGTCTGTGCAGAAGCGCTTATCTCAAGCGCGGTTTCAATCTGTGTAAGGCCTGCAAGGGCATGGACTCTTTTGTCCCTGTCTTCAACAATAACGTATGTCTGCCCGCCATGCAGCCGGATAAACACGATATCGCTTATCTGTTCGTTTATCGGGTGCGACCATATGACATTCGCGTTCATCCCATCAAGCAGGTATACTCTGGAACCAATGTCCCCAACTGCTATCTCGTCATGCCTGCTTTCAGATATGTCCGGAATTCTGACAACAGGATAGTACTTTTCAATATCGTTTCTGCTCTTCTCTTCGCCAAGGTCAAATTACCAGACCTGCTCTCCCGTGTCAGCATTCAATACCGTGAGATGTAGGTCGTTTTCGACCCTTTGTGTTGCGGCAACGTAGATCGATTCTTCAACTGGCACCCACGCAGCCGAGTACACTGCGCCTCCAAAAAACAGCCCGTCACCGGCTTTTGCCTGCCAGATAACTTCTGATTCCACCAGATCTATGGCATCGACGCTGGCATAGTCAGGACCTCCTCCGCCATCAATGAATTCCAATGCAATGGCGTCTTCAACACCATCGCCGGAAATGTCCGGCACAACCATCAGGTTCCAGATCGCGCCAAATATGTCAAGCTCAGTCGTTTCAATGGCATTCCCCGTCTGCCCATCTATCACGTGCATGACGTTTTGCCTGTCAATTACAACGACATCTTTAGAGCCGTCATTGTCAAGGTCGATGACCGCAGCCGGACTGCTTCCCCTATTGCCGTCCTTGAGGCCATGATTATCCATTTCGTACAAGTATTCCCATATTTTAGAGCCGTCTTCCGCACTGAGCGCTATTACCGCAATCTTGTCATTTTGTGTGCATTGGTCGCCTGACCCTGTCACAAGTGCGATATCTCGCATTCCATCTCCGTCGATATCGGATAGTATGTGCACAGAGTGCGTCAGTGGAGAGCACAGATTGGAAGAGCTGGCACCAGTGCTGAAATTCCACAGCTTTTCTCCAGCGGATCCATCAAGCATAAGAATTGCGTCGCCTGTGATAGCCAAGACATCTGGCAGCCCATCATCGTTTGCATCTGAAAATTCCATCACTCCTGTCCAGATAAAAGTCTCGTTGGCGGTGTATGACCAGACCTGCTTTCCGGTTGCGCCATCTACAAGATAGATCGATTTGCTTTGTGATGCTACCACTAGATCGTCAACATCATCGCCTGTAAGGTCCTCTATCGGAGATGTTGAAAAGACATTTCCAAGCGCGCCAAACTCCCACGCTTGATATGTAGAAAATGCTGGTCCGCTTTGAGCAAAAGCTCCAGATGAGCTTGCGAGCAAAAATGCTACAATTGCGATGGCAACTAACTGATAGCGCATTTGATGACTGTCTGCCTGCCTTTTTATTCGAGTCTCTCAACTCGTATTATATTCTTCTGGAGTAATGCTCTATTTCATACAAAAATTTTGAAAAGGGCGATGTTAACCAGATTCGATTCTAGTAGACCGTTCTGCCATTTTGCGTCAGGATTGTTTTAATTATTTTTTCTTCGAATGACGTAATAGTTCCAATAAAGAAAGTTGAACATGATAAATGTCGTAAGCAAAGGCACATCCCCAATTTGGAGAATTGCATCGACATCATTCCTATCTGTTCCATCGATAATGATAACGAGCAAAACAGTGGATTATGCAAAAGGAGGGGCAGGATATGCGACCAAATAGCGCAATAGCCGGACTGGCAGTCGTGGTCCTTATTATCAGCACCGGCGCAACAGGGCTAGCCACGTATACCTTCCTTGTAATATTGCCTCCTGCGCTGGATAGTTTGAACGAGGCGGGGTGGAATTTGATAAATTACAACCCCGGCACAGAACAGGAGTTCTATAGCGGTTCAAGTGGCCTGAATGATGTCGGCACCAAGTTGCAGAACTTTGGCAATTCACTCCCATGCTCTGAGAGCGGAGGCTGTATAGGACTGATTGACCTGTCATCCCAGAGGAGCCAGCTAAACAACATGGGCTCAAATCTACAGGCCTTGGCAGGCAACATGCAGAACATTGGGGATGATTTCAGGTACACTGTCAACATTATCCACTCTGTAGGTTATGGCGCGCTGGCTCTGAAGGATGGACTGTATTTTGGAGCCATGACAATGCTGGGCTTGGGTCTGGCAGGAGTATTGACCGGCATTGCACTGGTGTCTGTTGCAAATGCAGTCAAGAATCTGGAAAAAGCAGCGGTTCTGATCTACAAGAGACGGTAATAGAGATGAAGAAAGCGCCCGGGCCGGGATTCGAACCCGGGTCGGAGGAGTGACAGTCCCCCATACTGGACCGGAATGTACGATTCTGGTTTTTCACTCAGAAGCAACCAGGTATCTCTATACTACCCGGGCGCACGTGATCCGACTTTTGTAAAACCAATTAAAACGTTTTGGTTCTACCAGCCGGCGTTATTAACCCGCAGGTGCATATACATTATTGCGTTGGCTCAATCATCGTTCAAGGCTCATCCGTCCATGAGGATAGGATACGTGAGCCTGAATGTGCCTGACCTCGCAAGGTCCATTGATTTTTACCAGTCGATACTAGGGTTCAAGACTATCTGGAGGTCGTCTAGTGAAAAGGCACTGCTTTCCGTCGGCGGCCTTCCACTCATAGAATTGTTGCAGGCAAAAAGCAATGATGCTGACAATAAAATCAAGAGAGCTGGGCTGTACCATTTCGCAGTATTGCTTCCGGAAAGAAAGTTTCTGGCGGATATGTTGGAGAACCTGAATGAAAAGCGCGACTGCGTTTACTTTGAAGGCATGGCTGACCATCTGGTTTCAGAATCCATCTACATCCGAGATCCGGACCTTAACGGAATAGAGATCTATTGCGACAGGCCGCGCTCTGAATGGAGCTGGAACGGGAACTATGTTCAGATGGCTACAGAGAGGCTGAACGTACAAAACCTGCTCAAAGACAGGACAGGCCAAGGGTGGAAGGAGATGCCTGCCAAGACAACCATAGGCCATATGCACCTGCACGTCAGCAACCTTTCAAAGGCTCTAGTTTTTTACTCGGAAACTTTGGGGCTGGACTTGACGTGTGCGTTTCCAGGAGCATATTTCTTTGCCGCAGACATGTACCACCATCACATAGCTACAAACGTCTGGCTTGGAAAAGATGTTGCTCCAGCCTCGCCTGAGAAGACGGGGCTGAACCATTTCAGCATAGAATTGCCGGCTTCCGAGCTTGAAAGAGCGATGGAACACCTTGCTAACCAGAGCGTAACTCTGGAAAAGGGATCGATGGACCTGCTGGATCCTGACGGGATCGCAATCCGACTTTACTTCAGAAATTAATTGCAATAATTTTATTAGTTGGTCAGTAATTACGGTGCTGTTGCCTTTATGGGTGTTTTCATCGGGTGTTGCAGATTGGGTGTTATCCTCATCTGCATTATCTGATCGCATTATTTGGTCAGACATTTTAGAAAGCAGCATATCCCGTTTTTCAAGTGCTATTCCTGCGCGTTTCGTTAGACTAAAGCCGACTTCCATATCAGGCAAAGGGATTGAATACTTCCTACAGTGT
>JBDZWB010000134.1:0-4861 GCA_040255975.1 Nitrosopumilales archaeon | reverse complement strand
CCATCCTGACGTACGTCTTGCCGTTTTCTACAAAGTTGTAGATTACTGCCTTGAATCCTACCCATCTTCCTTTGAGCGGGTCATCAGTAACGTCTACGTTTCCGCGATTGCTGGTGTATGCCGGATGGTTGATTTCCTTTACCCATCTGGCCTCGCCGTCGCCGTACAGCCTGGCCTTGACCGCGCTGCCAAGGCACTCGTTGCTAGAAGAGTGGTGGCCGCCCCTGGAATACCACTGTATCAGCTCATTTGAGCCACTTACCATTTTGGCATATCCAGTTATTTCCACGTTGAGCCATTTCTCATTCGCAGGAGACCATGCCTCCATCCTAACCTGTCCCCTGCTGCCACCATTTACCTGCCACGAGCCGTCGGACTGCCGGGTCATTGACGGAAGGTTTCTAAACATCGGGTCGCTTCTTGGATCTTCCATGTTTACGTACCACTCGTTTCCACCCTGTGCGGTGGGATAGAGCTTTTCAATGCCAAACTTGTCAAGTGCAGAAGACGTGCTGCCACTACCTCCACCAGTGCTGCTGCTTGAAGACTGAATATCTACCGTAGCATATATCGAGTTCCACGCTTGGTTGCCCGCATTGTCAGTTGCCCTTGGGACTATTCTTCGCTCTCCTTCCGTTATTGGCAGGGATATGCTCCAGGTGGACCAGTCTCCCGGCGCCTTTGGAATGGCCGTGGAATATGGTCCGTCGTCTATTCTGACCTCTACTGTACGAATTCCGCTTCCGGAATCTGATGCTGTACCCTGGATGGCGATCGTGCTGCCAGCAAGAGTTACTACAGAGTTGCTGGCGGGGCTTGTTATGGCAACCTGCGGACTAGTCACATCTTCTTCATCGCTGTCACTGCCAGGCTCTACAATAGTGACGTATATCGAGTTCCACGCTTGGTTGCCCGCATTGTCAGTTGCCCTTGGGACTATTCTATGGTAGCCGGACGCCGCCGGCAGAGTTGCGCTCCAAGAGCTCCAATCACCTCCAGCCTTTGGCGTTGCCGTTACGTACGATCCATCATCAATTCTGACTTCAACTACGCTAATGCCGCTTCCGCTGTCTGAAGCCGTGCCAGTCACCACGATTGTTTCTCCGGCCAATGTCACCACAGAGTCCGCCTCTGGCTGCAGTATGGCTACTGAAGGTGAGGTATTATCGGCAGTTGAAGCTGTTATTATTATCGTCACCGAATCCTCCCGGGAGTTGCCGGCCTTGTCGGTAACTCTTGCAGCGATTGTGTGCGGTCCTGCCGCTGAGACATCAAGCGACGCCATCCACGTCGACCAGTCACCGGGAGACCTCGGTGTAACCATCACATACGAGCCTCCGTCAACACGGACCTGCACTGCATCAACGCCGCTGCCGCCTGAATTGTCAGATGCCGTGCCAGCAAGTGCCAAGACTCCAGATGAAACCGTGCTGCCGTCGTCAGGACTTGTTATTGTGACTGATGGGGCTGTTGTATCTTGAGCATTGCCACTTTGCCCGTTATCACCACCTGTTCCTGCCGGGCTATTGCCACCTCCAGCATCCGTTTTATCGTCATTCATGCCACCGACGGGGTTGTTGTAGGGTTTGCTGCCTCCACCACCGCCGCCACCGCCTCCACCACCGCCGCCTGTGCCTACATAGGTAGTTTGCGCTGGTCCATCGGGGCCTGCACTGGTAGTACCGTCTTCGGCGGCTGTTATTGTTACTTTCTGGGCAGCCGTGGCTATGTTGCCATAAGCATCAGTTGCCGTCCATACAACTACCGTCGTGCCCAAAGCAAAGCCGTTTGCCGGCGCATTGTTTGACACAGAAGGATTCTCATCTACGGCATCAGTCACGATCGCCTTGCCCAGCGAAACTGCCGTAAACGCCATACCAGCGTTCTTGGCAACCAGGTCTGCAGGAGGCACTATTGTTGGTGCCGTGGTATCACGAACAGATACTGTAAAGTTGGCTGAAGCAATGCCTCCAGCATAAGAGGCGGTGCAGGTCACTGTGGTCGCCCCTATCGGAAACATGCTGCCTGAAGCCGGAGAGCAATCAGGGTCTCCGATAATCTTCGCACCATCTGTGGCAGGGGTTGGATATTGCACGATCGCGCCAGAAGGACCTGTCGCTTCGACAACCGCGCCAAGGGGTACCTTTATCATCGATGCTGCATCCATGACCACCACTGACACTTTTTCCGATTCGGTGTTGCCGAGGTTGTCCACCGCCTTGACTTCAATGGTATGATTTCCCGGACTTGAAACAGGTATCAGGACCGACCACTCTGAAAAGCCGTTTGAGTTTGGAGCAATAGAGGTCGGGGGACCGCCGTCAATGCTCACCAAAAGAGCCTGAATCTCGCTATTCGCATGCGAAGCAGTGCCCTTTAGCTCAATGTGGCCAGTCGCCAACACCGCATCATTTGCCAGGCTTGTAATCTCTACCTGCGGAGAATCACTGCCGGCATTCATGCTATCGTAGAAGACGTATGTTATGCCAATCGCGCCAGCTGCTACTGATGCGACCAAGATTGCAATTGTTGAAAATGCAAATACTCCTCTTTTTCTGCCATGGTTTGCCAATCTGCCAATAGCAGCAAATGCCCTTGTTCCATTCCGAAGAATGGAATCTTTTCCTAGCATTTTTTCTAGTAAAACGGTTCTGTAGTTTTCTATTTATGATGAGCTCTGCATCTCACAGATTCCTCAACAACCACCACAAAAATGAACAGAGTATACGTATTGTGTTTAGGAAAGCACTTTACATAATTGCTGCAAAATGATCCTGATTTGACCTATTCCCTGGTAACGTGGGAACCATCTGCCGTCATGGCGAACCTGAACACCTGATCGACTTCTGAATCCTCAAAGATGTCTGAATCGTGAGTTATTATGACCAGCTGAGCCAGCGGACCTGCGCCTTCTCTGAATGCCTCCGATATTATCCTTACAAGCGCCTTCCTCCTTTCCTCGTCAAGGTGAGTGGTCGGCTCGTCAAGGATCACAAAGTCAAGCTTGTTGGAACCCATCATGTAAGCGATGCCAAGCCGCAGCGCAAGGGCCACTGCAACCTTTTCACCGCCGCTCAGCGAATCCATGTCTATTTCTCCGTGCCGGCCATAGCAGGTTATCGATATCTCACGGGCTCCCTCCTCAAGCTCGATCCTTGAGATGCCGATATTGAAAAGCGCTGCATATTCAGACGCCTTTTGCGATATTATCCCAAGCGCCCATGAGCGCAGGCTTATCCCAACCATCCCATCCCTGTTGAATATCACAGACCGGATCTTTTCAAGGGTCCTGACAAATTCGGCCGCGCTCCTCAGCTGATCTATTGTTTTTCTTGCAGTGTCCAGGGCAGACTTGCTGTCGTCGATCGCCTTCTGGTGGATGCCAATCTTTCTGCTGATATCCATCAGGCGCTGCGAAAGGTTTCCTTTCTCCAGCTTGGCATTAGAGTACTGCTGGTTGCTAAAGCCTTTGACCTTCTCCCTCAGGGAAATTATTTCCTCTGCAAGTGAACGTGAGTGGTCGTCAATTGCTATCTGAAGCGGATCGGCTCCCACTTTTACGATCTGGCTTGGCAGTTTTGCCAAGTCCTGCTGCTTGGCCTTCAAGTCCGCCTGCAGTGTGGCGATATCATCGGCTGAATTGATAGAGTTGTTTGATAGGAATTTTTCAGCGGCAGCTATTTTCTTGTCCTGTTCTGCAAGCTGTTGCTCTTCCCTTTTCAGCTCGACTTTCGCCACCTGCAGCTTTGACTTTTCGGCTGCCTTGGCCTTGATCTCGGCCTGAATGTGCGAAATGTCAAACATTTCGTTTACTTTGGCGACTGCAGAATTGCACACGGGACACCGGCCGTCGACGATTTGAAGTCGGCTGGCGCACTCCACAAAGCCTCGCAGCTTGCCGGATGCGCCTTCGTTTTCCTCTATGCGTGACTGGAGCTCTTCTATTTCAGACTTTGCCATCTGGAGCCGCATGTTGACTTCATACTTGCTCCTTAGCATTTCAAGTGAGCTTGACGCCTCTTTGATGACATGCTCAAGCCTTGAAACATCGCTGCTGAGCTGGCTCCTCTTCTGGTTTACATGTCTGACAAGCAGTTCTTCCCTTGTTTGGAGGTCCCTTACTTGGAGGATCACCGGCTCCATCCTCTCAATCTCACGCTCTATCTGCCTGATCTTTTCTTCCACCATCTTTTTTTCGTCTTCAAACTCCACCAATACAGATTCAGACTGCTTGAGCTCGATCTCTGTCTTGCTGATTAGCTCCTCGATCTTTTGGATATCCTGGTCGGTATAGCCCGTTTCGTCACGCAGCCTGTCCCGAAAGCCTACGATTACGTCGCGCATGGTTTCAAATGCAAGGTCAAGGCGGTCGATTCCGATCAGCCCGTTCACCAGCTCCTTGAATGCCTTTGGCTGCGCTTCGACTATCTTGGCAAGCTCGCCCTGCTGCACTACTGCTGCAACGCGCAGTTTTTCATAATCCATTCCAAGCACCCTTTCCACTTCCCTTTTGGTCGATTCTCCAAACTGCCTCCGCTCGCCTCCGACCAGCATCTTGTTGACTGCCTGGCCGCCGTCTGAAATGAGCGAAAGCCTGGAAAAAGACTGCGAGGGTCCGTCCATCCCCCTTGTAACCTCGTACTCTCTGGAATTCAGGGTAAAGCGCATCTGCACCGTTGCCTGGTTGGCACCCCTCCTCACAAGGTTCTTTTTCGACTTGCCCCGCGTGTGCTCGCCAAACAGTGCAAACGTTACTGCGTCAATCACCGACGACTTGCCAGAGCCGTTGTGCCCGACAAAAATCGTTATGCCTTTTCCAAACTCTATCTTTGTATCCTTGTGCGCGATAAAGTCCTTCAGC
>JBDZWB010000003.1:0-20175 GCA_040255975.1 Nitrosopumilales archaeon | reverse complement strand
CGTAAACTACTGGACCTTGGCCAGGAGCGCCCGTCATATTATTGCCATCGCCGCTACTGTTGTTCCCCGGGATTGGAGCGAATTCAAAGATAGGGTTGATGACAAGCAGCTGGTTGATTTTTGTGCCCGTCGCATTGTCGGTTACCTCCAATCCCTCGATTGGAACTGTAACATCGCATACGCCTGTCGGGTTTGGAATCGCCATCCCACCTAGTTGGGACGCTATGCTATTGCAGTCTATTCCACCACTACTTGCGTTTGCCGGAGCAGATGAAGTGTTATTATTTGTTGTAGATGTCTGGGTGCCATTGTTGCCGTCAGTTTGTGCGGCTGCATCTTGACTGAAAGACGACATCGGTGGATGCAGCATTGCAGCGAGTGCCAAAGTCAAGGCCAGTGCTGCAAAGGCCAATGACGCAGTAAAGTTGCTAATCGCTTTCATCGAACACAACGATTGCTCAAAGCTCTTAATCGTTATGAGATCATGTTAGAGGTGCAGGAATTAGATTCAAAGTATGATAGATTATCTCATGACTGCATTTGTTGCTTCGTCTTGCACTTTTGACGGACAGAGCATGTTAGTTAATAAGAGAATTCCCCAAATCAGTGCCACAACGCGATTCTTTTAAAAAGAAATACAACCTGCAACAAAAAGAATACGTCCTTGTGAGAAAGGCTGTAGCTGCCACATGCTAAATTGCTTGTTGTGCATCAAAACAACATGACCCAAGGAAGAAAATCTGAGCTGAACAAAACAGGAGATCATAACTGGGACATGGAAAGGATGCAAAACCAGAAGGAAAAAGGAAATGTCTCGGCAAAACAAAACTATGTTAACACAAAAGCAAAGGCGCAACAAAATAACAAGAATGATGCAAAGTAGATCCTAAAACAAGCGTGCGCTGATTCCATACAAGTCTAATTTGGAAAAAAAGAGGCAGGTCCATTAAGGACCAGATGAGCTTGGCACTCCTCTTGTTGCATTTGCGCCGTCGGTAGTGCTTGTAGCATTGTCATAAGTGGACGTCTGCATTATTGCCTCTTTTGCCTGCTGTACTATGTCATCGGGATTTCCTGTTACAGTCCAGTGCATGAACAATAGCTTTGGAGACTCGTCAAGCATATGGTTGTGGATAGTGGTAATGGTCCAGTTGTATCTGTCAAGCACTTCGTGCACTGGCACGACCTCCGGGTCGAGCAATGAGAACTCTCCAAAGGCTACAACTGTGTCATTGGCAGCAGTAGCACCTGCACCTTCGCCTGCGAACTCTTGCGTGTCATTTAGAACTCTCGCTGATGGGATCAACTCTATGTAGTGACCCATTCCAGAATAGTTGTTCATTATCATGCCATCGCTACGAATTACTGGCGGAGCCTGCCTATACACTACCAAGTCGCACATATTGTAATCAGGTATTGCCTTGGATACCAACTCTTTGCCATATTGCACACACTGTTCTACAAACGTTGGCGGCTTGCTCATTGGATTGAATGTATACTGTTCAGCGACGGCCGGCTCGTCCAGAGGCTGCGGCGGGGTGGACTGACTTCTTTGCGTAGCGGGGACGGATTCTTGGCCATATATACTGCCAGATGCAAGGATTCCAGTAGTTGCAAGGGCTGTGATTGTTGCTACAATAAAGATTACTGTTGAACTTTTGATCCGACGGTTGTCGTTCCTCATCGTTCCAGTGATGTCCTGAACGATATTAACGGTTGTATGAAGAAAATCGGAATGCAGATTTTATTACAATACACACTTCATCAATTACCGGTACAAGTCACTCGCAGTTTTTTTGCAGCGCACCTCTACCATGCCCAGAACTGGCAGACATTGTGGATTTATTAGCCGCTAGCCGCTGCTGCCTGGGCTGAATCGAGGGCCTCCACCACCAGGACTGCGTCCTGCTTTTCAACGACGCGCACCTTCTGCCCCTTGTCAAGGCTCTCGCCCCTTGTCCTTGCCTGCCAGTACTCCCCTCCAACCAGCACATACCCTGTCTTGTAGGCAGAAACCGGATCTATCAGCACACCCTCCTTTTCCATGAATACAAAATCGACCTTTGGCCTGTTCTTTGCCCTCCACGCCTTGTAGGTGATTATCCCCAAAAGGCCGGCAAAGGGCGCAATGATGGCAATGGACAGCAGCACCAGGGTTCCAAGGTGCTCCTCCGTTATGAGCAGAGGCTCAACTGGCTGGGTTATCATCAGTATCGAGCCTGTCGCAAGGATTGCAATTCCTCCAATGCCAAGCGCACCAAAGCCGGGGCTGTACAGCTCGTACCCAAGGAGGCCGATTCCAATTGCCAGCATTGCAAATGCGCCCCAGTTTACGTCAAACCCCTGCCCTATCAGGCTCAGGATTATGAGCACCGCGCCGGCAATCTCTCCTCCAAACCCTGGCGAAGTGAGCCCGTATACCATGGCAAAGAGCCCTATCGTCAAAAAGGTGGTAAAGATTAGCGGGTTTGCAAGAAAGTTTATGAACATCACCCTTGGGCTTGGCTGGTGCGTGACTATCTGCGCCCCTGCAGTGTCTAGAAACTCCTCCTCGCCGGCGACCACCACTGACGCGTTGTGGGCGGTATCGAGAAGCTCCTCCGGGCTGGCCGCAATCGCCTCTATGATGTTGTTCTCAAGCGCTGCCTCCGGCGCCAGGTTGTCGTTGTGGCTGATAAACCGGGCAGCCTGAGTCTCGTTCCTCCCATGCACCTGGGCAAGCGATACTGCCTTTTCAGTGAGCGCGTTTATCGTCTTGGTGTCGTTGATGGGCTGGCCTCCGGAAACTGGCTGAGCAGACCCGATGGTGGTTACAGGTGCCATCGCCGCATAGCCTGTGCCAAGCAGTATTATCGTGCCGGCGGACCACGCGCTTTTGCCCTGCGGGTATACATATCCAATGACAGGCATTTTTGATCGCTGCAGGCTTTCAATGATGTCCAGAGTCGCGTCGACGGATCCGCCGGGAGTGTCAAGGCCGAGGATAGCTGCATTATAGTTCTCTTGCTCTGCGGTAGATATGGCACCTGCAATGTCTTCAGCCGTTGCAGACGAAATGAAATCCTTGACATTGACCCACAGCACCTGTCTTTCCTCCTCTGGCTCTTGCGCATATGCCGATGCTGCAACAAACATCAGGACAAATACAAGCAGAAAAGAGATGCGAGCTTTTTTCATGGCAGCTTTTGCATCTGGTCAAACGCCTTCGGCAATTCCGCCTTCTCCACGCCTGCTTCCCTGAGTTTCCCTGTCCTGCCCCTGAGCAAGCCGCATCAACTCCTGCCTTATCATCATCCTCAGGTCCGCGTCAGTAGGCGGGGGGCCTGAAGGCTGGGCCGGCATGTATCGCTTCAGCAAACCAAACATGGTCCCCAGGTCTTCTGAATCCCTGCCGCCTGTCACCACGACCATGTTCTTCTCCCTGGCTATTTCCGTCCAGGTCTGCAATTCTCTCAGGCGCATGGCAGCCATGTTTTGTGTATAGTAATTGGCGGCCTGGGACATCTTTTCTGCCGCCTTGAGCTCACCCTCGGCAATGATTATCCTGCCCCTCTTTTCCCGCTCTGCCTCTGCCTGCTTTGCTATTGCCCTGTGCATGTTCTCCGGCAGCGATACGTCACGTATGGCCACCGAAGTCACCTTCACGCCCCAGGGGTCGGTCGCGGCATCCAGCACTTCCTGCATCCTCTTGTTCAGCTCCTCCCTTCTTGAGAGGAGATCGTCGAAAGTCACCTGGCCTATCAGGTCCCGAAGCGTCGTCTGGGCAAGCAGGCTTGATGCAAGCAGGTAGTCGTTCACCCTGATCACTGCGTTGTTGGGCTCATTTACTCGCATGTAGATTATTGCGTCTACATCGACTGTCACGTTGTCTAGCGTGATTATCTTTTGCCTTGGAACATCCAGCGTGACTACGCGCAGGTCCACCTTTACTGCCTTGTCCAAGATTGGAACGAGTATAATCAGGCCGGGGCCCTTTGCGCCTATCAGCCTCCCTAGGCGAAAGACCACTGCCCTTTCGTACTCCCTTACTACCCTGATGGCCGAAACAAGAATTATTATCAAAATGATTGCGGCAATCGCTATGCCTATTGTCTCGCCAAATGCTACCTGAAGAAGTAGCGGCACAAATTACAATGCATTGTAAAGGATTTTAATCTTGGTTGCTTTTTCGCAATAGCCTTTTCTTGTATATTCTGCTATTCGTGGATCACCAGAACTGGCTTTCTTGCGCTGTTAATCACGCGCCGGGCGTTGCTCCCAAGCACCCTGATGCTGGATGCTATCCTGCTGCTAGCCATTACTATCAGGTCATACATACCATCTTCAGATTCATGCACGATTTCGTCACTGGGCTTGCCGCCGCCCTTGACCTTGTGCGAGACTCTTATCCCTGATGCCTTGAGCTGTTTTGCCTTCTCTTCCATCATCTGCCTGGCTTCATTTTCAAAACTGGCCCGGAGCCTCTCTTTGGCATCGAGCAATTCCTCATTTGGTCGGATAAATCCAATAAGCGCGCTTGGAGGTATGTATTCCGTCTCTATTACATGCATGAGAACCACCTCTGCATCTGTCGTCTTGGCTAGATAGGAAGCATGTTTTAGCGCCCTGTCGGACATCTCTGACCCATCATAGGGCACCAGTATCCGCTTGTACGAAGGAGTAGTAGAATCATTTTGTGTAGACATGATGCCTTTCATGCTGTTTGTGTTGTTAAAATCTCTTTTTCTTTTTCTTGTTCGCTACGAGCCCTGCGCCAATCATGGCACCTGATTTTTGCTGTTGTTGTTGCATATTGGATTTATTCTTGCCCTGCACTTTTCGCGGTCATGTTTCCAGCGTCCGTTTTCAAAATGCTCCAGATGCTTGATATCATCCTTATCTGATACTATCCGCTCATCGCCATCTTTTGGACCTCCGGTCAATGCACGGCTAATATCTGACAGCGATGGCGGCGGAGGTGGCCCAAGCTGTGACATGATGCTACTAGCTGCAAGATATTCTATTTATTCAGATCAAAAAGGTTGCAGAGCTGCGGAAGAAACGGGAATGGCATAATAATCGATTTTCATGCTGCTGCGATATTATGTGGCTCAATTTTACAATCATTAAATGAAATAGAGTGCCTCTTCCAACTGTCTGTCAAAGTTTTGTATGAAAGCAAAATCTGGAGAGTGCACCATAGCAGTTGGGTGAAAGAAAATGGGTCTGGGACAGAGATGAAGACGATCCTGACAATCTGCTGCGCGATTACGACTCTATTGTCCGAGAGAGCGCTCTTTTGACAACATTCTCGGGGATCCTTTTTGGCTTTCTGCTTGAAATTTCCATAAACCAGCCCGACGAATTTCCACTTGTAAACAAAGTCACGTTGCTAGTTGCCATTACATCAATGACAATAGCAATATCGCTGTTTGTCATGCCAGTCATTTACCACCACCTGCAATACCCATACAAGGACCTGAACAAGTTCAAGAAAAGGGCGCACAAGTTCCTGATGTTTGGCTTTCTTCCTGCCGGACTCACGTTGTACCTGTGCCTTGAGCTGGCGCTATCGTCGCTGTTGAACGAGTTTGCATTTGCAATAGCTGCTATACCATTTGCATTCCTTTTCATCCTTTTCCAGAAAAGAAGATGATGAGATAAAAGAAGGGATCGATTTCAAGAAAAAAGAATCCAAGCAATCGGCAATAGTCTTTTTATTTTTTAACGCCGCCATAGTATGGTATGAGTCAACACCAATCTGCACAAAGTTCTCACCACCCTGCAACCGGTCTTGAAAACAGCACATACAACTTGATATCATCCCTTGACAGAGAGGCCAAATTCCTGTACAAAACTGTAGACACCTACATAGAAGACGCAAGGAGGGAGAACAGGCCAGATATAGAAAATGTGTGGAAGACCATCAAAGAGGATAACAAAAAACACATCAAGATGCTTCGGGAGGCTCTCTCAAAGGATGCGAAAGAGGAAAAACTGAATCGCTAGCCAAAAAGAACTTCAATCGCGCCAAGAGCCGCAGCCAACGCAACAAGAACCAAGATATTCGACCGCAGAACCTCCTTTGCCTTTTGCTTTTCATAGTATTTGCGTGGAGACACGCCCTTTAGGAGAAATATGACCATAAATCCAATCACCATGCCTATGATGTTTGATAGTAGCACAAGTGATGCACTTGCCGCTATATCCACCGATCCAATACCAATACCGATGCCTACGGTGGTTGCAGGTGGAACCAAGGCAACAGCTATTGCAACACCAACTATAATCTCTGGAATCGATGTCAGCATTGCCAACCCGCCTGCAATGCCAAGCATGACGGCGACTACGATCAGGATCGGGCTTACTTCGGTTCTTGATAGGATTTCTGGCGTAGGTTCAACAGGGTAAAACAAAGTGATAGCTACAGTAAGTGCCGCAGCCAAACCAATGGACGACAGAATCATCTCTGCGCCAAAAATCATAGATTTCTCTATCTGCTTTTGCCTTCCCAGCACAGAGTTCAGTGCAATAGAAGCTATTGGCCCCATCAATGGAGATATCAGCATGGCGCCAATAATGACTGCCACATTATTGGAGACCAGACCCACAAGGGCGATAACAGTTGCAACAAGAATCATGGAATATACATCCATTTTACGCGACAGAAAAGCGTCGGTTCTTAAGACCAGGCCTTCAATTGGCCCAGTCCTCTTTATTTTTATTTTATCCTTGACAGATTTGAATCCTGCAATAGTGCTAGGATCACTGTTATTGATATCACTCCTCTGTTTTGGTGTGCTGCTCTCTTCTTTTAGGAAAGCTTCAAACCTGTGAAGATAATCAGAAATTGTTGATTCTGGCTTGTAGTGTGTAATTACGTTGATCCTTTGTTTGGTGTCAAATTTGTGAGCGATAATGTCTATGAGTGTGGCTGCAATCTCATTTGGAGTCATTATTACATAGTGAAAACATTGAATCTTGTAGGATTCCGCAGGTGTCTTGATATACGGAACTTGGAACTCTTCTAAAACCTTCTCAAGCTCCTCCGCTTGGTTTGGGTACAAAGTTATTTCGATTCGTTCCAAGTTTACAACGTCTACTAAGAGTTTGCTATATAACAATTGTCTCTGAAGAAAAGTGTGTCCTGTAGATCGGGTCTTGCAATTATTAGCGTACTATCAGGACCTGGCACTTGGCGGCGTTGACTATCTTGTTGGCGACGCCTCCAACTAGCAGCCTCTCAAACTTGGACCGGCCAGTTGACCCAAGTACAATCAGGTCCGCCCCATGCTTTTCAGCGTATTTTGTGATCGCGCCTGCCTCAGACTCGCCTTCGTCTACAAGTATCTCCTTTTTTGCCTTGACGCCTGCGTCGGCTGCGGACTTTACTATTGGAGTGATGACCTTGTCGGCAGACTCTGTCCTGACATTTCTAAAAGCTTGGACCAGGTCTGTGTCGCCGTACCTTGCGCGAAGCCCGATCACTCCGCCCTGTTTTATGTCCTCAACGACATGGAGCACTGTCAGTTCCGCGCCGTCTGTTTTCGCGATGTGGATTGCCTGGTTTGCGGCCCTGATGGATGCCGGCGAGCCGTCAACTGCCGCAACTATCTTTTTGTAAGCCGAGCCACCCTTTGCCATTCTCTGTATCCTACCTGCCCGCATTATAAAAAGCTGGTCCTATTTTTCGTAGTTTACACATCAGTTTGAACAAAATATTGGACGTTGATAACAAAATGCTGCAAGTATACGAATTACATACAAAATTTGGAATTATTTTTTTACATATAATAATAGATGCAATCGAGTGAAATCCAATTATGCGATTGGCTGCATATACCATGTCGATGTCGTCTGTGTCGTCGTCGTTTTCTTATGCGTCTGCCAAAGAGATCTGCACGCAGGTGTTGCAGCTGGATAGATCGATCAGGTTTGCAGGAATTGCCAACAACATGGGGACCTTGATTGCATACGAGTGGCAAAAGGGCATAGAACCGCTGCTTAATGAAGAAGAGCTTCGCGACAACATAATGAAGTCCGTACTCCGGATGAAAACAAGAGAAGATTACGAGTCAAAATTGGGTGAGGTGGTTTACACATTTGCTCTGTACAGAAAAGTCAAGCGGGCCACCATTCCACTTGACCATCCGTCCATGGCGGTCCTGACGGTGTCCTTTGACATGGCCGCTGATCACGAGAATATCATTCTGGACAAGATCCTGCCCCTGACAAGGCGGCAAAAGACAATTGCAACCGAAACTTGAACGAACCAACCCGGCAGATATAAGGGAGTATGGGCAATCAAAGGCAGCATTGAACGAAAGCACAAAGCGCTTTCTGCGCACCCAGCTTTTGTGGATGGGGATCTACTTTGGCATCGCGCTAGGGATATCCTTTCTGCTCCCGTTCCCGTACTCGTTCATAGTGCTTATCGGAGTCATCATGGGCCTTGCGTTCTGGAGAAGGCGCAGGATGTTCCGGCAGATGGGCGCCGGCGGCTCCGGCTCGTTCTTTGGCGGAGGAGGCATGTTTGGGCAGGACAAGGGCATCAGCTACTACTGCATGAACTGCGGGACAAAACACAACCAGATCTCTTGTCCCAACTGCGGCTCAAAGCTGAAAAAGGCTGGCTTTTAGCAAAAAGGCGTTGGAAGGCAACAGCTGCTGACTATTTGGTCTGATTTGCTTTGAAGGCGTCGTTTACAATGTTTGTGACTTCGGTGATCCACTCGCACTGTATGTTTACCTTCTTGTGGTGCTTCTCGACTGCCTCAAGGTCAGGTGCATGGAGGAGGCAGAAGCAGACGCTGGATTCCTTGTTGTAGAACAGGTTAACATGGCTGACCCCAAATTCGTCTGGGGGAGACCTGCAAAGCTCCTTCAGGTTGTCTTCGCTAAAGGGCACCTTGTGGACGTCGAGGAATATCGGCATCGGAGCTAACACTGCACACACGAACTAATATTGTTTTCCAACAAATGACTACTGTATTTCCAGATCCACGCGACTTTTTATAAGATCACATTTCCAATCATCCTTGGTTGGATACTGCTACTGCTGCAGGGCCGGACATCCAGATCATATCTGATCAGGATGCCTTGAAGACAATGTCTGGAATTGTGGCCAGCGTAGAGAAAGGCATCGATTGCTATTTTGATGCAAACACTCTGCCACTGCTGGTACAGGTGCTGTCTGCAAACATGGGCAAAATCATGTCACTAAAGAGTGCCGGCGCAAAGTTAAGATGCGTCACAGAAATCAACCGCGAAAACATGCATCAGTGCAAAGAAGTGATGAAGGGCTTTGAGCTGTTCCACACGTCTTGCATAACAGGCAGCTTTTTGGTAGCAGACGGCAGCAAGTACGTGGGTTACCTTACATCTGAAAAAGGCAAAGAAAAGCTCTTGCGGATCACCAATCCATCGTTTGTAGGCGCCCAGATGTTTCTGGTCAACTCCATCATAGACAGGGCGCTCCCTGCCCGCCAGAGAATTACCGAGATTGGAAAGGGAGCGGAAGAGGAATTCATGGAGACTATCCGGGACCCTCTCAGGGTCAAGTCGCTTGTGCTTGAGCTGGCAAGGTCTGCGATATATGAAATCGCAATCCTGTTCTCTACAAAGAACTCGTTTCTGATAGCAGAGCAGGAGGGCATTCTCGAAGAGGTGGCAAGGATATCGTCGAACGGAGTAAAGGTCAGGATACTGGTAATGCAGGACGAGGCTGTCAAAGAGATATCTGACTCAAAACTAAAGACACCCTATCAAAACGTGCAGGTAAACTATTTGCAACAGCTGCTCCCTACCAGGATAACGACTTTGATAATTGACCAGGCCAAGATTTTGACGATAGAGGTAAATGACGATACCAAAGAGACCCTCCAGGAATCAACAGGTCTGTCAACATATTCAAACAGCGAGTCCACGGTGTTTTCCAACGTGTCAATTTTTGAATCGCTGTGGATCCAGTCTGAGCTGGACAAGCAGAATAAAGCAAGACAGGCATATTTTCAGCTGTTCAAGGGATTCAAGCTCAAAGACGAAATTTACAACCGCCGCTGGTCTACCACTACCAACCGAGAAAAAGAATAGTGGCGCAGAGAAACGCTATATTCTAGTCCCTTAAAGTTATTATGCTATGGCCGCCAAATGCATCGCCTTTCATTCATACAAAGGCGGTACTGGCAAGACGACGATTGCGTCAAACTGTGCGGCCATTCTAGCCAAGAGGGGGTTCAAGGTCGCACTGCTCGACCTAGATGTTTATGCCCCAAGCCTGCTTGCCTATTTCCAAAGCCAGCCAAAAAAGTGGCTAAACGACTACCTGCTTGGAGACGCAGAGGTAAGCGAAGTCATGACGCCTGTCACTGACAGCATACGGGAGTACAGCAAACAGTATGACGAGGCGGCAGAAATCAGGGGCGAGCTGTGGATAGGCTTCTGCAATGTAAAAAAAGAAGAGGTATACAAGATGGAGGCCGGCACGTCGGACAACTCGAAATCCCAGCTGAGAAGGTTCATCCTGCTTCGGGAAAATTTGATCAGGGATTATGATCCGGATTACATCATAATTGACACAAGCCCCGGCATCAGGTACTGGTCCATCAATGCCCTGGCTGTGGCCGACACCCTTTTCCTGACTCTGAAAATGGGCGACATTGACGTTGAGGGGACAAAGAGGCTGGCCTCTGAAATCTATGGCTCTCTGACGAGATATGGCACAAAATCGTTTCTTCTGTTCAACAGGGTGGCAGGATACTGCCTGCCGGGGCATGCTGCTGCAGCAAACGATTTGCCTGTGATGGAAAATTATGAAACTGACAATGCCGAAGATGTATTGTCAAAGGAAACAAAGATGGACGTAATCTCTGCCATACCCTGCTACTGCGATATCCAGTTTAGCAGAAAGGAATTTCTGACAGCCCTCAGGTATCCTGCCCATCCCTTTACAAAACAGTTAGAGATGTTGGCCGACGCACTGGCAGCAGAATCTGCTGATCAGGGAAAAAGTGGCAAACCATGAAGACGCTGATACCCGGCCAGAGCCAGCTTTTTTCAGGATCCGGCGAATTCCCAAGATCTGTCCTGCTGCTGGCTGGCCCTTCAGGATCTGGCAAAACCGCCTACTGCATGCAATTTCTGCGTGAAGGCCTATCTTCAGATCACTGCGTCTACATCAACTGCAGCCCGGCACTTACAGAGGAGAGATTCCTGTCTTTTTTTGCCAAGGCAGGCGCCCCGAAATTCATCAGCCTGTTCGCACCTGAAAAATCAGCAGATCTGTCTGATTTCCTCGAACGCATCAAGAAAACGATAGAGACTGGCAAATCAAGGGTAGTCCTCGACTCACTTACAGACTTGGTTGCAAGATTCCCAGATGAGGCTGTGAAAAAGTTTGCAGCAGATCTCTATGATCTTTTGAAGGTGAGCAATGCTGCAGGGTTCTTTGTGATTGCCGGAAGCACGTCTGCAGCCGATGCGTTTGGGTCCTTGGTTGACGGGATAATCCAGCTGCGGATGGACGACTCGGGCGACGATGTGCAAAGGAGTATGAGGCTTTTATCTCTAAAAGCATCTCACAACACACCAAAGTGGATAGGGTTTCAGATAAGAGAAGACGGCAGCCTGCAGTTTGCTGGAGACAGCAAGGCGTCTCAAGCCGAAGCTGTATGCAAGCTGTGCAGCGGGCCAATCATTGGCGCAATTGCAAGTACCGAGCCAGAGTCAACATTTCATCCGCATTGTCTCGATACATATCGAAAGCTTGGCGACATTTATGGGTCGCACATTCTCTATGCACTCCAGCCCGGAGTAGTGAATGCAAACTTTTTCTTTATAGACATAGTTGGGCTGTCCAATCCACTGCTTTCAGTTGAAAAACAGATAGGCAAGATCGAAGACTTGAATGAGCTTATTGGTTCCTGCGATGCCTACAGCAAGGTTCCAAAGGACAAGAAAATAGTCCTTCCGACAGGCGACGGAATGGCTATTGGGTTTTTGCTAAACCCCGAGCTTCCATTGCAGCTGAGCATGCAGCTGCACCGCAAACTTGGTGTGTTTAATGCCAAGACAACAACAGCTGATAAAGCCATAGGAGTCAGGATAGGCCTGAGCTCCGGGCCGGTATTTGTGGTAAGTGACATCAACAATAACCAGAATGTATGGGGGCCGGGAATAATCCTGGCTAGAAGGGTAATGGACCTTGGAGATAATGGCCACATCCTGCTGGCGGACAATCTGGCAGAGACTCTCATGAACCTCAAAGATGAATACAGAGAAATCATAAGACCGATAAGCGCGGCATACAAGATCAAGCATGGTCAGCAGCTAAAACTGTATTCTGCCTATTCCAGCGATTTTGGCAACCCTGCTGTGCCCATGCGGATAGAGAGAGAGTTAACCTGACAATTTATTTTCGGAAAAATTTCTTTCCATATATCGCCCTTAATTTCTTGAAAATCAGCAGGCAGTCATCAGAATCAAAGTGATAAGCAAATCCGTCAAACGTTTTATCAATGACTATGCCCCTGTTTGAAATTGCCCTGCCGCATGCATCGCAGCGGATTATCGATTTCCTTGCCAGTCTCTTGCGAGCCATCACTTTGACTATATCAGGTATCAATGGCAATAATTAAACGGCTCTGTCATGCAAGCTGATTAATAGAATAATGCAAAATATCTGGCATGGACAAGGTCAGAATCCTTGGAATAGCTGGCAGCCTGAGAAAGGGCTCCTACAACAGGGCCGCGCTGAGGGCTGCACAAAGGCTCGCGCCTGAGAATGCAGAGATAGAGATTTTCGAGCTAGACAAAATACCTCCGTACAACCAAGACGACGAGATGAACCCGCCGGAAGCGGTGAGCAGGCTCAAAGAAAAGGTCCGCGCCGCAGACGCCGTCTTGTTCGTTACGCCTGAATACAACTACTCTGTGCCCGGCGTGCTAAAGAATGCAATCGACTGGGCGTCAAGGCCGCACGGCGACAGCGCATGGGACGGCAAGCCCGCGGGGGTGATGGGTGCATCAATAGGAATGATCGGGAGCGCGCGTGCGCAGTACCATCTCCGGCAGACGTTTGTGTACCTGAACATGCACGCCCTTAACCGGCCAGAAGTAATGATACCGCATGCCGCCGACAAGTTTGACCAGAAGGGAAACCTAACAGACGAAAATACTGCAGGTAGGATAAAGGAATTCGTTGAGGCGCTGGCTGTCTGGGCAGCCAAGCACAAGCGGCTAAACCAGGTAGTGGAGGCATAGCTATGCCAGCTCTTCTTCTATTTCAAACTGGAGCCCGCACTGCCAGCACGAGCCGCTGCTGAACTTGTTTATTTCGTTGCACCGGGGACACCTTATGATCTCGGCCAGCGCATCCTCTTCCTCTGGGTCGTCAAGCTCGTCAAAATCGGAATCCTTGCGGTCCTTTTTGCCCTTACTGCGAGGATCAAATACTGTCCCGCACACAGAGCAGACAAACATGCCGGAATTATTGACGAAATTACATCTTATGCACTTGCCAAATATCCTGGAGGGCTCTTCCTCTATATTCTCATCATCCTCATTCTCCACATAGCGCTCAAAAAACTCTTGCGCAGCCTCTCCATTCTCCGCAACAACGTTGTTTTCGATATCGTACTCTTTTCGCCTCTGAGTGTCGCGCAGAATCTCGTACGCCAGATTGATCTCGGCCATCCTCACCGTGGCATCAGGCGAGCTGTTTTTGTCTGGATGGTACATCTTGGCGAGCCTGACGTACGCTTGCTTTACCTCTTCAGCCGTGGCGTCAGGTGCTATCCCAAGCACCAGGTAATAATTCAGGCGCCGGCCCTCCCATCATCAAATGAAATCTTGATCACGGCCTCTAACAACAGCCGCATCAGCTTGCCAGATAGGTACTGGCTGTATTCTCTGTCATGTACCTTTAGCGGAATGATTACCCTGTCCGCGCCTTCAAAGCGGATCCTTTGTGCGCCGTTTCTGGTGGAAATTGCCATGCCGTTCTGTGAGTGGCTTATAGATTCTATTGCGCCAAATCCAACGCCGATGTGCCGGGATTTACCGGCAAACGCAATGCCCTCTATTGTTATGGTCACTGTGCCCCTGTCTAATTCGACAAGCTCTTCAACGGGCTCTGCCGACTGCGGCTGGGTCACGTAAAAGTACAGGCCCCTTGCAATCTTTTCCCTCAGGCCTCCATCTGCCCGAGCCACACGGGATTCCACAAGTGAAATGTTGTGCAGAGTCAGGGCTACCGAGCTGTCTGTGCTGCAGCCCGCAACTAGGGAAAGGTCGCCCTCTGCAAGCCTGCTGGCCACATACCCCAGGTCCACCTGCCTTTGCCTATCTACCGTAGGCTGAGCCTTTCTTCTGCCAAGGCCAAATGGCATTGATATCGTGCAAGAGAGATATCGGATAGGTGGCCTAGATAGCGTGATGTATGTAATTGAAAATTTAAACAGCCTCTTGAGAGCATTTTTTTGATATGAGGACAGATATTCTCATATCACTCATGAACGCAGGCGGCGTCTAGGGTGGCTATGAAGAAGTAAATTTCTCTGGCAGCAAGATGGTATTGTCAATTGCCTCGTTAAATGCTTCGTCAAAGGCCTTGTGGTTCTCCACTATCAGCCAGTGGTCACCGCCTTGAACAACCCTTATTTTCATTGCCGGGATTTGGTTTTGCATCTGGGTCATGAGCCTCACAAATACTTCATCGTCGCTTCCTACTATGCCAAACAAGCGCAAGTTGCTGTTGCTCTTCAATAGCTCAGTTGTTTTGGTTGGAATCGAATAAAGCGCAACGGTGGCGGCAGCAAACCCCTCCGCCGACGTCTTTGTGAATATCTTTGTAAATGTCTCGCGCTTTTTTTCATTCTTGAACGCGTTTTTGGCAACTTCATTTTCCTGCATCGTCTCTTCTGCCAGAGCCATCATGCCCTTTGTCCTTGCAATCTCTCTGGTCATGCGGTGTTTTTCAAGATCGGCATCGGGTATGATCTCAGAAGATGAAGAGATAATGATTAGGTTGTCCACTTTTTCAGGAAAAGTCGCCGCATATATGCAGGAAATCTGCCCTCCTATGGAATGTCCCACAAGCGTGCACTTGTTGATTGACAGCTCGTCCAGCAAAGCATGGAGATCCATTACCAATTCGTGCATTGTAAATGCCTGAACTTTGCCAATGTCGCTTCTGTTGTGGCCCCGCAATTCATATGCGATAACACGGAATCGTTTCTCGCGGAGGATTCTGATTTCTTCAGTCCAGATGTCGATGTTGCCCCCAATTGGGTGGATAAGCACCACGGGGTAATCCGCATCTGCCCCAAATGTTTCATAATACATTTTCGGAGTATTTGCTGTCTCAAAATATGGCATTGGTGTACCATCATTCAAATGCAGAACCTACCTATATTATCTTCCAAAGAAATCACAAGAATCCTGTGCGATAAAATACGATATGGTGCATGAGATCATGCATGGAAGCAACAACCCGGCATATCGCAGATTCAAAGAAAAACCAAACTGACATGCGGTCAGCGATTCTAGAAAAAAGGGTGGCGCTTCGCAAACTGGTAAAGAAAAATACAAAGTGCCACCACCTTCAGATCTATACCGAAGCCAACGCCGTGTGCAGAAGAATAACCGTCATGTACGAAGAAGACAAGATTTCTATACATCAAGCAATGCAGTTGATATTTGAGACGCACGAACAACTGAGTCACAAGAATCTGCCAAAAGACACGGTTGCCCAAAACATTCACAAGCTGCTCGACAAGCTAGACGGCACAGACAAAACAAAATTTAGCATAATAATGGCAAACACAAACAGCTCTGTCCATGCTGCAAGGCCGCGAGGATCAACGTCGCCTGAAGCAGAAAAATATTCGGAAAGCTACTGGGCAGATGTTATCTGACTTGGCCATATCATCATGCCTTGGCCATGGCAAATGACTTTACAACCTCAGTCCATGCAGCGCTGATGTTGGCCCTGTTGTATCCGCCTCCGCCAAGCGCAATTATCCTGCCTTGACAATGCTTGTGTGCTAGCTGATGGAGCAAGTCCGCTGCATGCCTGTGAGCCTTTGGTGAATACTGCAGGTGCGTTATCGGGTCTCCAGCCAGCCCGTCGGCGCCGCACTGGAGTATTATCAGCTCCGGCTTTGAGTCATCCACAAACTGTTCCACCTTGGCAAATGCTTCTATGAATTCGTCATCGCCGGCCTCCGGCTCGACCGGCAGGTTCAGCTTTGTCCCGGCGGCCGCTCCTCTGCCAGTCTCCATCGCAGAGCCTGTGCCAGGGTACAGGTGCCGGCCATCTTCATGTATGTCTGCAAAGAACAATAATGGGTCGTCTTCAAATTCGTAAAAGACTCCATCGCCGTGATGAGCATCAATGTCTACATACATTATCCGCCTTATCCCATACTTTTTGCGCGCAGCAAGTATCGCCACCCCGATGTCGTTGAAAACGCAAAAGCCGCCGGCGCTGTCGCGCCGGGCGTGGTGCAGCCCTCCTATCGGGTTAAATGCATGTTCTATCTTTCTCCCCCTGCCGTCCCTTCCGGATATAACCATGTCAAGCGCGGCCAGAGTCGAGCCGAGCACATGGAGCGATGCTTCAAAGACTCCCTTGAACGCCGGCGTGTCGCCCTTGTCCAGCAGCACGCCCCCACCATGCTTTGACGCCATCCTGACAAGATCGACATATTCTTTGTCATGGAACGACAGCGCATCCTGCTCGGTTCCAAGTACCGGCTCCTGCACTACAATATTATCGACATTTTCGCTTCGCAGTTTGCCCCAGAATGCGTCCAGCCGGTCAGTCCCAAACGGGTGCGAGCCCCCAAACCCGTACCTAGAGAGGGCCTCGCCGTAAAACACGGCTGTCTGGCACATAGATAGAATACGATACGAGAGATTGCAAATAAATATTCAATATCAGTTAGACAGAATGCATATGTTCACCGGCATAGTCGAAGGGATGGGCAGAGTCCGGTCCGTCTCAAAGAGCAGAAAAGGCGCAGACACGATAATGAGGGTCAGCCTTGGCAGGCTTGGGCGCGGCCTCAAGCGTGGCGACAGCGTCAGCATAAACGGCGCATGCCTAACCGTCACAAAGCTCTCAAAAGGCGATGCCGAGTTTGAGATGGTGGCCGAGACGATACGGAGAACGAACCTCGGCAGAGTCCGGCCCGGCGACAAGGTAAACATTGAGAGGTCCATGAAAGTGGGCGACAGGCTTGAGGGCCATTTCGTCCTAGGTCACGTTGACGGCGCCGGAACCATCGAGGACGTGCAAAATCTGCCGTCAGAGACAAAGGTCTGGATAAGACTTGGCAAGGGGCTGGCAAAGTCTCTGGTCTCAAAAGGTTCCATCGCGGTGGACGGCGTAAGCCTTACTCTGGTTGATATCGAAGGCGATCTGATCTCGATATCTTTGATACCTCACACCCTTGGCGCCACGACACTTGGACTGAGAAAAAAGGGCGACCTCGTCAATATCGAGACAGACATTCTTGGCAAGTATGTAGCCAGTAACCTATCATCAACAAAGTAACTCGTTGTCTTGTGAGTATTCACCGCAATCCTAATAGAAAAGATATCATTCCTACAGGCTAGTGAAATCCGAGAGGTTTCCTTGCGGGTGCTTTCTTGAATGGGATGGCAAGCAGGCCAAAGTTAACATCTGCGAATGGCACCAAAATGAGACTAGGAAGCTAAAGGTCAAATACCTCAGTGAACGTCCTCAGACGGAACACTACCAATGAAGTGGTAACAACCAACATTTTAGTAATCTTTTAATAACAAATGCTGGCAACAGCTGCTATATTGTCTCTTGCTGAAGCAATGGCTGCGCTAAAGACTGGGAGGTTTGTTCTCGTCCACGACGACAAGGGGCGTGAGAATGAAATAGACATGGTAATAGCCGCAGAGCATACCCGGCCAAATCACGTTGCGACGATGAGAAAGGATGCCGGCGGCCTTTTGTGCCTTGCAATCGCAAACGAGATCACCACAAAGCTTGGATTGGTCTACATGCATGACATGATAGCTGGCATGGGCAAGGTCAACCCGGTATTTTCAAAATTAACAGAAGGCAGGGCGGCATACGGAGACAAGCCATCGTTTTCGATTTCAATCAACCACCGCTCGACTTTTACCGGCATTACCGATGCTGACAGGGCGCTGACGATATCCAAGATGGCAGAGGTCTGCAGAAATATTGATTCCGGCGTTGAAGAGTTTGCGAAGAACTTTCGCGCCCCGGGTCACGTTCCTATCCTGATAGCGTCAAAGCGCCTGCTGCATGACCGGATGGGCCACACCGAGCTGTGCGTCTATCTTGCCAAGCTTGCAGGAATCATACCCGCAGTAGCCATGTGCGAAATGATGGATTCAACCACGCATCGGGCTCTATCACTCGAAGCGGCGCAGGAATATGCAGGCAAATTTGGAATCCCGTTAGTTGAAGCAAGAGAGCTCAAAGCTCACGCCAAGGTGGCATAATCAAGATTGATCAGCATTGCTATAGTAGTTTCCGAATTTAACAGCGAAGTGACGTTCAAGATGCTAGAGCGTGCAAAGAACCATGCAGACAAGCTAGGCGCCAAGGTCAGCTACGTCTTCTATGTGCCCGGCGCGTTTGACATGCCGCTTGCAGTTGAGCAGTTGCTGAAAAAGAGGAATGTCGATGCGGTGGTCACGCTTGGCGCAGTGATAAAGGGAGACACCCGGCATGACGACATTGTCGCAGAAAACGCGGCCAGGTTGATAGCCGACCTGTCGCTAAAGTATGGAAAGCCAGTCGCGCTGGGCATAACTGGGCCGGGCATGACGGTCAACCAGGCAATAGAAAGGGTTAATCCAGTACCTGTCAGGGTAGTTGAGGCGGCTGCAAACATGGTCATGCGCTTGAGAAAGCTACAAAAGGCAGCCAGCAAGGAAACTGTGATAATAGATGATACAGCTTACAATAATCAGGATTGAAGGATACGGGCCGTGGACAGTCACCCTCGGCTATGACAGGGAAGCTCAGCTGCAGATGCTTCAGGCGAAAATCTACCATGACGTCCAGCGGCTGTTTTCATCAAAGGACGGAATCGTGTTCTTTAACAGGTTCGACGAATATTTTGCGATAACAAACGGCCTTGACGCAGACGATCATCGTGAAATTCAGCGGGAGCTTGCAAAGTCGTACAAAGACTTGACAATGTCGATGGCTATAGGGTATGGAAAGACAGCGTTTGAAGCAAACTTGGATGCATATCGCGCAAGAAAAGATGAAGTGATGCTTGACAGGGAAGCCCGGATATTTGGCAGCGTACATGAAGAATCGGACCTAGCTCAGATAATGCATGTTGACGTCGACAGCTCTACAAAGGTGGGCAACAGGCTGTCGCCATACGAAGTGACCGCACTTGTAATGAAAATCTACAGCAGACTTGCAGAAGAATTCCTGAAGTTCAATTCTCTTGCATTCTTTCTTGGCGGCGACAACGTTATGGTGATTTCAAACGGCATGACAAAAGATCAGGCAGACGAAGTGATAAAGAAAGCGACGTACGGAATAGACATCAAGCTCAATTGCGGCATAGGAATTGGGAAAAACGGCAGAAGGGCCGCAGAGGCAGCCACAACAGCACTGGACACAATAAGGGACCTGCGCAAGGAAGGAAAGATCCAGACAATATACGAGATACGATGTCCATAGCCATAACCAACGCCAGCCTGCTTTTAGGCAAAGAGCTCGACTATGTCGAGGCTGGATATGTAGAGATTGAGAATGGCAGGATCAAAAGCGCCGGAGCGGGAAGTTACAGAGGTGGAGGCAAAAGGCTTGACGCAAAGGGGTTCCTTGTGATGCCGGGACTGATCAACTCACATACCCACATTGCAGACTCGATAGGCAAAGACATTTCAGCTGGCCACAGGCTTGACGTAAGGGTCCATCCGGTGTTTGGGGCAAAAAAGAAGATTCTGCAAAAGAGCCCGCCAGAGCACTTGAAGGCGTTCATAAAAAATTCAGCGATCTCGATGATGAAGAAAGGCATTACCGCTTTTGCAGATTTTCGGGAAGATGGGCCGGAAGGTGTGCAGCTGTTGAAAGAAGCGATCTCTGGCCTGCCGATAAAGTGCATAGCACTTGGCAGGACAAACCATTACAGCGACCCAAAAGAAGATACAGCAGGGCTGCCG
>JBDZWB010000133.1:0-4906 GCA_040255975.1 Nitrosopumilales archaeon | reverse complement strand
GACAAGGACGACGACGCAGGGTGGGACCGTGACGGCGACGAAGGCGAGGGCACCAGCGAATATTTCCTGGAAGCCGACAAGACCTTTGGCGCATACTGCGAGAAATCCTATACCTCATGGAGGAACATTGAGGTAGAGGAAGTAACAGATTGGGACGACGAAGAGGATGACGACTAGTCATCCCCCTTTTTTTGTTGCAGAGAGCCACTATTGTAGGTGAAGTATCGTTGCAGGCATCTGCAGCCCCTGTCCCATACATCTCTCATTTGTTGCGGCCAATCAGCCCGAGGACAAAATACATCAGATACCTGTCATTACGTATGCCTGCCATGTTTTTGGCGTTCCTTGTCATATAGATTTTGGCAGCAAGAACAGCCGCGCTCCATGCAGCCGAGTTAAGAAATACTCCTGACCAGAAGCCGAGATAATAGACTAGAATGCTGCCTGTAATAATCGAAATTAGGATAAGCGGGATCTGTCGTATCAAAACATTGCGAATTATTTTGTCCATGACCCGGGTCTCATGTAGTATTAACGTAGTCGATGTTTATATGGAGAAACATCACTGCCACGTCAGCTTGGAACTGTTGGATCAAGAATTCAAGGCCAATCCCACTATTTTCTGGCAGACGATTCAAGAATCGGGCGAGGGTCAAATACCACTCTAATAGAACTAATTTTCCCGTCATTTACTTGAAACCATCCGCTTGAAAACAAATTTGCTGACCCAACATGGAAATCAAAGAAAACGCAGACATCGCCGCCATCCACAAAGACTTTCTTGATCTCATATGCCACCTTTTCAATCCCGTATGTTGATCGCAGCTGCTCATTGCCCTTGAAGTATTCGTCAGCGCTGTTGTACGAAGCAATAGGAGCTTGGAATGACATGTTATCGTCAAGATAGCTTCTCGCAGCTTTGAAATCTTGGTCACTTAGAGCCGCAAGATAGGAGATGACAACTTGATTTGCGTTACCCGCCATATATGTAATCGACTACAATTTTGCTATTAAAGGTCACCCTAAGTTGAAGGACCATATACCAAAACTACTTCCTCACGTTCAGCTCAGAATTTAGCTGCTATCAGCGGCAGTGTAAAATAAAATGTGGCACCTTGCCCATCTTTATTGTTCTCCGCCCACGTTTTTCCGCCATGCGCCTCTATGATGCTTTTTGAAATAAATAACCCAAGACCTGTTCCGCCGGCTCTTTTTCCTGTCATGACAAATTTTTCAAACAATCTTGGCATGACCTTTGGATCGATTCCAACACCCGTATCCTTTACGCTGACGACGGCTTGTCCGTCCTGCCTTTTTACAGATACTGTGATAGTGCCTTGCTCTGTAAACTTTGTCGCATTTCCTATCAGGTTGGACAGCACCTCAAAGATTTTGGACCTGTCCGCCTCTATAATTATTGGCTCATCAGCGGTTCTAAAGATAATCTGCAAATCCCGGGCATTATTCTTGATGTATGGCTCGATATCTGCAATGACGTTTCGAATCTTCTTCTCCAGATCGAACTCCTCCTTGTACAGTTGTAACGACTGGGTCTCAATACGGGATACCGTCAAGATGTCAGCCGACAAGCGCTCAAGCCTTCTAGCGTTGCGTATAATCATATCGACATCGCGTCTTGTTATCTTTGTTTCTCCGCTGCTACCAAGGCCGGCTTCTAGCATCTCTGCTGTTCCAAGCAATGGTTGAATTGGTGTGCGAAGCTCGTGAGCTGCGACGTTGATAAACTCTTTTTGCAACTGGTCGTGCACTTTTATTTGTTCATACATTTTCACCTGCTTCCACAGGCTGTCAAAGATTGTACTGTATGACGATACAACAGATGGATTGGAAGAATAGATTGCGTTGCCAGCCATCTGGTACAAGTCAGAAGCATTCATGTCAAGCATATTCCATACAATTACTTCTTTGTTGTCGGCAACAAGAATTGCCATTCTGATGCCTTTCTTATCGCTCATCCCTTTCTCCTTATCTCCATCTTCTTCCTGATGCAAAGTTCTGAGTTGAATCAGGGGGAGCATTTCCTTCTTTGCCGCATCAATTTCAGAAGATGGTGAATCTTTGTCTATCTGCACCAGAATCTTGACGGTAACGCCGCGCTTTGCTATCTGGTTATACACGTCAACTATTCCCAAATTAGACGATGCAGCATTGAGAACGTTTGCTGATGGGAACAGGATCAGCACTTCTTCTTTTGCGTTTTGAATCATTCTGATTCCTCTTGCGGCAGACTCTTGATTGCTTGACAATATCTCTAGGTTGATTGATTCTATCCCTTCTTCCAGTTCCCTTATTCTCTGATCAGCCGGTATGGCTTTGCTCCACAGGTTTTCAAAGAACAGCCTCTGCTGCTCAATTATCGTTTTTGCGTTGCTGTAGATGGCTTGCGAAGCAGAGGAAGTGCCTACTGAAGCCGATGCAAGGTATTCATCGTTGTCTGTAACCATCATGTTGCCTTGCACGTTGCTCATGTGTCGCATTTCAACATAGTTCATAAACTCTTTGCAATACGGCAGGTTCTCTTTGGTGATTTCAGTAATTTGTCTGGGCATGACTCCTCTTTCTTTTGCTTCAATTATCATCTGCTTTACCGGCTCTATTGTCATGCAAAATATTGGAATTACAGAACTGCTGCATGCAACGGCCGTCTTCTTTGTCCTTCTCATCGCCTGCATTAACATGTTGACCGAGTCTTCTTCTCCGTATATCACTTCGGTCCTCTCGGCGACTGCATTCCCCTCTATCTCCCCAATGCGCCGGTCGGCAGGCACAGCTTTGGCCCAGAGAGTTTCAAAAAAGTGCTGATGTTGCTCTGCAATTTCCCTTACCGTGCTGTAAATCAAACGGGGCGGAGGCTTGTCTTTTTCAGCAATGGCAGAAGCAGTATACCATTTTCCATCGCTTACAGAGAAATTTCCCTCCACCTTATCCAGATGCCGCACTTCGGCAAACTTCATGAATTCCTTGCAGTAGTCCAAGTTGACATCTTCAATTTCAGTGATTAGCCTTACCTTGGCTCCTCTCTCCGAGACTGCAATAAAAGCATCCTTTACCGATTTATTGCCAAGGATGGCAGAAGCGCCCCATCTATCCAGGCACAGATCATGGGACTTGTGAATCTTTGACAAAATGCCTAGTGCACAAGCCAATACATCTTCAAACTTTTCAAAGACCTGCGTTGTCTCGCTGTCATCAGTGGTATCGGTGCCGGGATTCACAGACTATTTACGTTAATTGGTCTCGCATATATTAGCAACTGTGGGATTGTTCTATATCAAGACCCAAGGTACTTGGTCTCTATGTATTTCACAAAGTAATCCGGGTTGTATCCTTCATTGAATGTGTGGTCAAGAAGCGCCTTGGGCGCATAGACAGACCCGTGCTTGTGTATCTTTTGTCTCAGCCATTCTCTGATGGGTGCAAAATCTCCTTTCTTGATGATTTCGTCGTAGTCCTTCAGGTCGCTGCGCATCTTTGAAGCAATTATTGCTGAAACCAGGTTTCCCAAAGTGTAGGTGGGGAAGTAGCCAAGGAGGCCGCTGCTCCAGTGGGTATCCTGAAGCGCGCCTTCCGAGTCTTTAGTAGGTCTCACTCCAAGCAGCTGCTCCATCCTGTCGTTCCAGAACTGAGGGATTTCAGAGACTTTTAGCTCTCCTCCAAAAACCTTCTTCTCTATTTCATATCTTATCGCTATGTGGAGATTGTAGGTAACTTCGTCGGCATCTACCCGTATGTAATCGGGCTTGACGTTATTGAAATAGAGATACAAATCATCATCTGTAGCTTGGTTTGCAAAACCCACATACTTTCTGATCAGAGGAGCTATCAGCTGCACAAAAGGCCGGCTCCTGCCTACAATGTTCTCCCAGAACCTTGACTGGGATTCGTGAAGTCCAAGCGAAGAACCGCCTTCGACCGGAGTGACTGCCAGTGACTGGTCGCACTGCAGGTGATACAGTGCATGGCCGGCTTCATGGATGGTGCTGGATATCGACCTCTTGAAGTCAGTCCCTTCATACCGGGTAGTTATTCTCACATCATTGAGGCCCATGGCATCGGTAAAAGGATGCGTAGATACATCCATTCTAAAGCGATCCATGTCGTACTGCAAGAGTTTCAAAATTTCGCGGTTGAGCTCGTCAACCTTTTGAACATCGTATTTTGGCTCTCCAAGGTTGCTCTCCTTGCAAAATGGGCTGCCAGAATCTACTAGCTTTTTCAATATTTTCTGGATGTGCGGAGTCAGTACGCCGAACACCTTGTCCAGATCGTCTACCGTGAGCTCTTCTTCGAACTGGTCCAAAAGCGCGTCATAGGGATGCTTTTGATAGCCTATCTTGTCAGCGATCTGCTTCTTTATTTCAATCATCTTTTCGAGGTGGGGCTGGTACATCTTGAAATCGGACTTTTCTCTGGCCTGCCTCCAGACCATGTTGCCCCTTATCCTTTCCAGAGACTCTGCTTCGGTCAGCTCCTTTGGTATCTTTAGCTGCCGGGTAATGTCCTTGTCCAACACCCGTATGATGCCACGCTCTACGTCGTTTAGGCTATCCTGTTTCTGGCCAGATTCTACGAGATCAACAAAATTCTTGCTCAGCAAAAGCTCCTTGTACAAAAGATGGAGTTGGGAATCTGCCACTCCTCTTTCTTCCGTGCCCTGCCTTGGCATGTACGTCTCAAAGTCCCAGCTCATCAGAGCAGTGGCGTGATTTATTGACCATATTGACTTGTAAGCGTCAAGAATCTGGTTTATGACAGGGTTCTCTGATTTCATGTCTACACACTTTTCAGGGATTCATGCATATTAGTCTATTAATCATTGCTGGGAGTTCTGGTAACCTGAGTTCAGCATCAGTTTCCTTCCTGTGATGTTGCTCACAAGTTATCA
>JBDZWB010000132.1:3438-4986 GCA_040255975.1 Nitrosopumilales archaeon | reverse complement strand
TGCTTTCGTTGACCTGTTTGTTTATCGCGTCAGCCATAAAGTGGTTGCTGACGTTCACCTTTACTTCATTAATGCCAGATAGCTTGTAGATATTGTCGCGGACATCTTGGGCGATCTTGAAACCAAAGACAGCAGGACAGAACGGGCTTGTCAGGTGCAGATCCACGTTCACCTTTCCAGAGTTGATGTCGACCTTGTCCACAAGTTCAAGTTCCATTATGGAAACTCCGATTTCAGGGTCAACTATCTTGGTCAACTCGTCAAAGATCTTTCTGCGAGTCTGCTGCAACTGTTCTTCCTGACTCATATACGATAGAAATTCAACGCATACCATATTTAACTATTGCAGAAATACGTGCAGGCATGTGCATTTCCAGTGTTGCCCATGGAAAGATTATGCATTTTTCAAGAAGCATAGGCTGTCCCCGCGCTGCCAGTCCAAAAACCCTTAGTTCTCTCATGGCCTGCTAGAGGAAAAAGATGTGCGCGCCTCTGTGCTCTTCTGGAAGAGCGCTTGCTATCATCTCGCCCACATATGGCTTGCTTTCTTCTGGAACCGGCTCCATCAAATCCTTGGTGACAACATCTTCCTTTTGCCCCGAAAAAAACCCAAGAACTACCACGAACGACTTGTTGTTTCCGCGCGAACACAGATAGAGCAACTGTCTTCCACCCATGTCGACAGAGCTGCATCCGGACAAATCAGAAGGATATTCTATCAGTCGTGTCGTTGTTGCTAGAGCGGATTCCATGAAAACCTGTTATCTAGATGATATAACAGCGGGCTAGCTAGTATCCGTTAACAAAAGGATGGACTGGAGCTAGCTTGTTGTGTACAATCTTAAAATAAAGCGCCCACGGTGCACACTGCATGTACCGGTCCCGGCCCAAGGACAAGCTGGACGATAGCGTGCTCCGCTTCCTGTCTTCGATGCAGCATGACCAGTCGATACTGTACTACGACATCCTTGGGAGTGAGGCGCACTCGATAATGCTTCACGATACTGGCAACATCACCACAGGCGAACTGAAAAAGATACTGCATGCCCTCGAGGAGGCGAAAAAGAACCCATCCAGGATCGAGACTGAAGGTTATGAAGACATACACGAAGCACTCGAGGCATTTGTTATCAAGAGGGCAGGAATGGATGCAGGCGGCAAGATGCACACTGCCAGGTCAAGGAACGATCAAGTAGTCTTGGACATCCGGATGAAGATACGCGACGACATCAATGAAATTTGCGCAGCTCTAGCCAGCCTCATAGAGGGCCTCCTGAAACTGGCCAAAGAGACCAAGCAGGTGCCGATGCCGATGTACACCCACTTGCAGCAGGCCCAGATAGGGACATTTTCTCACTTTATTTTGTCGTACGCCTATGCGCTCATGCGCGACATGGAGCGCCTGTACCTCGTCTACCAGCGGATAAACCAGTCGCCGCTTGGAGCATGTGCAATAGGAGGATCGAGCATTAGGATTGACAGGAAGAGGACTGCAGTCCTGTTGGGCTTTGACAGCATTGTAAGGAACTCGATAGACGCTACCAGCTC
>JBDZWB010000132.1:0-3428 GCA_040255975.1 Nitrosopumilales archaeon | reverse complement strand
CGCGGGATTCATTCCTTGAATACGCCTCAACGCTTGCAATATTGGCGAGCGACCTTGGAAGGATTGCCGAAGATTTCATAATCTGGTCAACCACGGAATTTGGATACATTGAGCTGGCCGACCGCTACAGCTCTACGTCAAGCGCAATGCCGCAAAAGAAGAATCCGGACCCGCTTGAGCTGACAAGGGCCAAGGCTGCTGTCGTTACAAGCAATCTGGTATCCATGCTGGGAATCGTAAAGGCCCTGCCATCGGGATACAGCCGTGACCTGCAGGACATCAAGCCGCCGCTGCTGAATGCCTCCGCAACCACCCTTGATGCCATCAGGGTTGTAGACGGCGTCGTCAGGTCCCTCAAGGTGAACAAGGAAAAGATGCGCCAGACTGCAAGCACAAGCTATGCCATAGCCCTAGATATTGCAGAGCAGTTGGTGACAAAACACAAGGTGCCATTCCGGAGCGCGCACAAAATAGTTGGCGCGCTTGTAGACAAGGCAGCTAGCAAGGACAACAACATTCCGCTTGCAAAATTGCAGCTTTCAGAAGTAGGCGCGGTCCTGAAAGCGCAAAAGGCAGGCGTCAAGCCTGGCGAACTGTTAAGGATAATCAAGGAAATGACGCCCGAAAAGTCCCTGCAGGCGCGCAAGTCTGCAGGCTCGCCAAACCCGCAGGAGCAGGAAGAGATGATTGAGGCGCTTTCCCAAGGGATTTCAAACTATAATGTCGGAATAGCAAAGCGCTCAAAGATGGTCAAGGGCGCCTTTGACAACCTGGAGAAGACCGTCAGAAAATACACGCGATCGTGACTGTTATCGCATTTTGCCAATTCAAAACATCGAAATTCGCCCCTTTCTCCCTTTTTCGTAGCGCTTGGAGCAAAAAATGGCGCCTAAAATCGCTGGATTAGTTGCGAGAAAGTTTATATCATATCCGAAACTAGTTAAATGTCGCAACAAATGTCGCTAAAATCAGACGATCCAAACTACTATGCGCACCAGTACAACTGGATGAGCGAAAACGGGCAGAAGAGAAGGATAAGGATCCTCGACAGCACGCTGAGGGAAGGCGAGCAGCACCCCGGCGTCTCTTTTACCATAAAGCAGAGGATCCAGATTGCATGGATGCTCGATTCATTCGGCGTTGACCAGATAGAGATAAGCCCGGTAGTTTCGCCAGACCATGCCGAGGCCACAAAGACAATAATCAAGCAAGGGCTGCGTGCAGACATTGTCGCGCATACAAGGGCGATCAAGTCCGACGTAGACGTTGCCATAGATTGCGGTGCGACATGGGTTGCGACGTACATGGGCATTTCAGATATTCACATATCCGCCAAGCTGAAAATCACGCGCGAAGAAGCAAAATCCCGAGCCCTTGAAGTCGCCGACTATATCAAGGCCCATGGCCTGAAGTCAAGGTTTACGATGGAAGATGCCAGCAGGACAGAGCCGGCGTTCCTGATCGAGATGTGCAAGGAAATGAACAAGCGCGGCATCGAGAGGATAAGCATACCAGACACGGTCGGCATCATGCGGCCACGTGGCATGTACAACTTGGTCAAGATGGTGCACGACAGCATCGACACTTCCAGGACGTCGCTTGACGTCCACTGCCACAACGACGTGGGGCTTGCGCTGGCAAACGCGCTGGCAGGATGCGAAGCTGGCGCCGACCAGATCCACACAACTATCGATGGTTTTGGTGAGCGGACTGGGATCCCTAGCCTGGCAGAAACGGCGGTCGCGCTTACCCTGATTTACAAGTCAAACAACGACCTCCGGCTCCACATGCTCAAGGACCTTTCAAAGACGATCTCGGAATATGTCGGCCTGTTGATACCCGAATCAAAGCCCATAGTGGGCGACAGCGCATACAAGCACAAGGCAGGCACGCACCTTGCAGCAATACTGCGCAATCCCGCTGCATACGAAATAATCGAGCCGAAGGTAGTCGGCAATAGGCGCAAGATAGTGTTTGGCGAGCTTGCAGGCAAGAACGGCGCTGCATACCTGCTATCGCTGCTTGGGCTTGAAACCAGCAAGCACGAAGCTGAGGCTTTGGCACGCGGACTGAAGGAGCTCCGCATGGGCGACATACTGGAGCTCTATCTGGACGACAGGCTGGAGAGAAAGATACTTAATGACGCTGCTGTAAAACTAAGCCCAACAAAGGAGTAAAAATGGCATGGTCAAGTGTCCCGAATGTGATGCAGAGATCAAGATACCTTCCGATTCGATAGAGGGCGAAATCGTAACCTGTCCTGACTGCGGCGCGAGCTACGAGCTTGTCAAGTCTGCAGACGGCTTTGGTATTAAACCGGCGCAGGTTGTCGGCGAGGACTGGGGTCAGTGAGGCAGGAAAAGGACAACCAGTCGTCGTCCAATTTTTCCGGCAACTCCCTCATCATCCTCTATGATAACATCCGGTGGGAAGAGAAGGCCCTTTACGAGGCTGCAAAGAAAAAGGGAGTGCAAGTCGAAAATGTCGACTGCAAGAACCTTGTTGCCAACCTGAATGACCGAAAGTCGAAATACAATGGGCAGGCTGTGCTCCAGCGCAGCGTCAGCTACTTCAAGAATGTCCACTCTACTGCGGCGCTTGAAGGTCTAGGGGCACGCGTGATAAATCCGCTGAACGCGGCAATCATGTGCGGAAACAAGATGTATGCCCATATGGAACTTGAAAAGGCAGGAGTAAGGACGCCGAAGGCAGTTGCAGCGTTTTCAGAAGAAGGGGCGCTGGCAGCACTTGAAGAAATAGGCTATCCTGCAGTTATCAAGCCCACGGTCGGCAGTTGGGGCAGGCTGATTGCGCTCCTGCGCGACAAGGAGGCGGCCCGCGCAGTCATCGAAGACAGGGAGCACATGTTTCCGCTGTACCAGGTGTACTATTTTGAAGAGTTTGTTGAACGTCCGCCTAGGGACATCAGGGCAATAGTGGTCGGCGACCGCGTGGCGGCTGCCATATACAGATACTCAGGCGAAGGGGAGTGGAAGACCAACATGGCTCTGGGGGGTCACGCAGAGGCTTGTCCCGTCACAAAGGAGCTTGAAGACATTTGCCTCAAAGCTGCGCGATCCCTTGGCGGCCAGATAGTAGGCGTTGACCTGATGGAAAGCAAGAGCGACGGCCTAATGGTTCACGAAGTCAATAATACCACTGAATTTAAAAATACCGTCAGGGTTACAGGAGTCGACATTCCGGGATTGATGGTAGACTATGCGTTAGGGCAAGGAAAGTAATGAATTGGTTTCGCCGAGTTACGCTGTTGAATTGTTGAAAAAAGCGCTAGAGCTTTACACACCCTCCAGATCAGAGGCTGCGCTTGCCAACATGATAAAGGACAAGTGCGTCAACGAGCTTGGTTTTGAACAGGTCAACATTGACAACGTAGGCAACATTATTGCCACAAAAGGCACTGGCGAGCC
>JBDZWB010000131.1:0-5058 GCA_040255975.1 Nitrosopumilales archaeon | reverse complement strand
ATGGCCTCTTTGGCCGCATTCAGTGCAATCTCGATGATGCTTTCGTTTAATTTTCCATATTTGGTGCTGCCGGCTCCAAGAACGCAGACTTTGCTATTTGTCATCTGTAAAAATTGGCTTTTTGCATTATAAATAGCTTGATTACTGTTGGAACAGAAGAATCATGGGTGGTGTGTAACACAATCATCGACCGCTATATCCAAGAGCGAGGGGTCCTGCTCCTTATCGCTCACCATCTTGATAAAGGCGGACACCTCGTTTTGGCTGAACTGACCTGAATCCTTAAGAACATCAATCATTTTCATCTCGTTCACATAGACGGTGTATTTTTCAATTTTCAGGATCTCGTTATAGACCAGCCTTCCAAGCGTTGTGTGGAAATACTTGCTTTCAAACTTGCGTATCAGGCCAGCGTTCCTGAGCACCTTGAGTGCCTTGTAGTATTGCTTTCTTGAAATCCTCGACCTTTCAAGAAGAGCCGAGTTGTACCTGATGCCGGCTTGTGCCATCTGGAACAGAGTCAGATTTTCTCTTGAAGAAACACTTTGAATTATTTCGTGCATTTTTCGTACATGTTCATCGCTAGCAATCGCACCGTCGGTCACTTCTAGTGAAAGGGCGTTAATCACTTTTATAGCTAATAGAACTTGAAATTGTCTCCTAATAATCTAAGATAAAACCCTAGTAACATTAGTGATTTTTCTTACACAGGGTTATGCAAAAAAATAGGTGGGAATGAAACCCACTATTTTACAATACGTCTATTGCACTGCAGTCCTGAGAAGCTTCGTTGTTCTGTTCGCTCTCTTGTTCGTTCTCGTTTGATGCACTCTGCTCGGTCTCCTGCTCATTTTCCTGGTCGGCGCTCTCTTCTGAATTTTGGTTGCCGGACAGCAATCCTTCAATCGAGCCTAGCAAGCTGTTCTGTTCATCATCCTGCTCTGTGTCTTGTTCGCTCTCTTGTTCGCTTAACAAGATCTCCTCTGAATTCTGTTCATTGCTCTGTTCGTTCTTTTGGGTCTGTTCTGAATCCTGCTCGCTCTTTTGTTCCTGTTCGCAGTCTACGTTTGCGATTTCTGCGTTGATCAGTTGTCCATAAGCCACTCCAGGCACGACGGCAACGGCCGCCAAGACTAGCACCGTTCCAAGCGCAAGGATAGCCATTAGGTTGTTTCCTTGATTCATTGCGTTAAATCGAAGAGTAGGAACTGATTTATCGGGTTCGCTAGAAAATTGTCATAGACATGTTCGTTATCTGCTTCTCCCATCAAACAGAAAAAAACTTTGTAAAAGGCTTAGTCAGGGTAAGAAGAATCCTCTAACGCCAAAGCTCCTTTCGCAATTGTGCGGCACATTAGATTTATCTTTTCCTAATTCTCTTTATGTAAATGATGCTATTGTAGATAGTCCTGCCCCGTTTACTATACGTGGGCATTTTTATGCCAAATAACGGAGAGAAAATTGTTTTGATGGAAATTTCAGGATCGAGTTAATATGTTAAGCGCGGGATCGGCTAGCTGTTGTACACGCTTGTCGTCTGCGAAAAGCCTGACGCCGCAAGGAGGATAGCGCAGGCGCTTGGCGACTCAAGAGAGTCGAAGCCAGTAGGCATTTCCGTCTTTGACGTGGTAAGCAACGGCCGCCACTACAAGGTCTGCACGGCGCTTGGGCACCTCTACGGTCTTGCCGATGTGACAAAGAATAGGAGTGTGTATCCAGTGCTCGATTTAGAATGGAAGCCAGTCGAAAAGAACTTCAAGGCTGTAAGGGCCATCAGGGTCATCTCTGATCTGGCCAAGGACGCAGCGGCGTTTGTCCATGCGTGCGACTACGATCAGGAAGGCGAGGTGATAGGTCATAGCATCTTGCAATATGCGTGCGGCAACAAGTATGAAAAGGCGCTTCGGGCGAAATTCTCTACACTTACCGATGACGAAATAAAGGAGTCGTTTACCAGCTTGGAAAAACCAAGTGGAGGACTTGCAGAGGCCGGAAGGTCACGACACATGCTCGATTTCATTTACGGCGTCAACCTGTCAAGAGCGCTTGCAAGGTCGCTCAAGACCGCAAGCAGGTACCGCAACCTTTCTATCGGCAGGGTGCAGGGTCCGACGCTTGCATTCGCAGTCGACAGGGAATTGGAGATAAGGTTGCACGTCCCCGACCCTTACTGGACGATTGGCGCACGATTTGAAAAAAATGGCCAGATCTTTTCGGCGCGGTATCAGAAGCTCAAAATAGAGACATTTGCAGAAGCACAGGCGATAACAAACGCATGTATTGGCAAAGACGGCAGCGTGATGGGAGTCAATGAGAGCAAGGCGGTCCTCAGGCCGCCGGCGCCCTTTAACATCGGTGACCTTCAACGCGAAGCTTACAGGCTGTTCAAGCTCGGTCCCGGGTATACGCTTGCGATAGCGGAAAAACTGTACCTGCAAGCGCTGATTTCCTACCCGCGCACATCCAGTCAAAGGTTGCCAGCATCTATCGGATACAGCAAGATAATTTCTGGTCTTGCCAGAATCGGTAGCTATGGCAGCCTGGCATCGATGTTGTTGTCAAGGGGCCGGCTTGTTCCTAATGAAGGCAGGATGACGGACCCGGCGCACCCCGCAATCTATCCGACTGGCGTCCCTCCGAAGCAAAAATTGAGCGGTCTAGAGTTCAAGGTCTACGACTTGATAGTAAAGAGATTCCTTGCTGCGTTTGGCGATCCGGCAACCAGCAGGCATACCGACGTGACAATAGACGTGAACGGCCACTCCTTTATGGCTGAGGGTAGGACTCCAGTGTATGAAGGATGGATGTTATTTTATCAGCCGTACGTCAGGATGGAGCAGCGCGAGCTGCCACAGCTTCGCAACGGCGACGCCGTAAAGAATCTAGGCGTAGACATGGAGGAAAAGTTTACGCAGCCGCCCTATCGTTATAATCAGGCGAGCCTGCTTGCTAGGATGGAGCAGGAAAAGATAGGCACCAAAGCCACAAGGGCAGACATCATTGCTACCCTATTCAAACGGGGCTACATTGCTTCTGGCAGGGGCGGAATCGAGGCTACAGACCTCGGGTTTGCTGTGATCGATTCTATGAGAGCGTTCGTGCCGGCCATAGTATCGACTGACCTGACAAGGGCGATGGAAGAGCAGCTAGAGATGGTGGAGCAAGGGTCGGCAGACAGCACCTTGGTGATAGAGCACGCAGTCGACAAGTTAGTAGAATCACTTGCGTTGTTCATGGAAAAGGAATCAGACATTGGCGTGAGGATAGGAGATGCTGCAGCTGCAGACAGCGCTCAGGCTGCTACTCTTGGTCTCTGCCCGGTCTGCAAAAAAGGCCAACTGAGCATGATAAAGTCGTACAAGACGAAAAAGCGGTTTGTCGGCTGCTCGAATTATTCCGGCGGCTGCAAGGCAACTGCGCCTTTGCCGCAAAAGGGAATCGTAAGGATCTCAGGCAAGGCATGCCCCGAATGCGGTTGGCCGATTGTAGGGATAATTTTTTCAAGGCGTGCAAAGCAGTGGAAGATCTGCGTCAATATGCATTGTCCCGCCAAAAGGAAATGAAACTCTATAACAAGCTTCGCTAGAAACCTTGCATTAATCTAATAAGAAAACTGTCTACTATTACAATTGATGATCTATAGCGATCACGCGCACATGTGCGAATACTGCAGAGAAAGGTTCCCGTGCCCGCTTGATAAGCGCGAGTGTAGGATCGACTGGAAGACGACTCACAACGATCATCACTTGGCGCTGTCCTGCTAGTACGAAAGCCTGTAGACATCCGTCCTACGGTTCTTTAGCAATGGCAACGATTGCCTTACCTTTCGCATCCGTAATTTATCGATCTCGATCACTTCGACTCCCTCACGCTGACCCATATCCACCAATACCGCCCCAAACGGGTCGACTGCCATGCTCCTGCCGCAATAGATGTTGCCCAGTTGGTCCGGCGCTACAACATACGAGCCGTTCTCAATGGCCCGTGCCTTTATCATTGTCTGCCAGTGTTCCTCCTTCATCTCGCCGGCAACCCATGCAGAAGGCGCAATCAGTATGTCGGCACCCTTGATCGTTAGTATCCTCGACAGTTCTGGGAACCGCAAGTCGTAGCAGATCAAAAGCCCGACGTTACCGGCCCCCGTCCTTGCCGGTCTTGTGATCGTTTTTCCTGGCATCAGCTTTGCAGATTCCTTGAAGCCAAGTGCGTTGTAGAGGTGTAGCTTGCGATAAATGGCAGACACTCTGCCGGTCGGGCTTAACATGACTGCAGTGTCATATACGCGGTTTGACCTGCCGCTCTTCTCATAGATCGTGGCTATTATGCTAATCTTGTTCTTCTTTGCAGCTGCTGCAAGTCCGGTTATGAAATCCCCCTTGACTGTTTCGGCAATTTTGGCAAGGTTGGTTGCCGACTGGCTGCCTGGCGAAAACGCCATCTGGAACTCGGGAAAGCAGACGAGCTCTGCGCCCTTACCTGCAGCTTTAGCTATAAACTCGATAGACTTCTTTAGATTCTCCTGCTTATCTTCCGATGAGCGCATTTGCACTAGTGCGATTTTCTTCAAGCAGTGCAGAGAAAGCTTGCGAAAATAGAAATAGTTTGCTACTATGATTCGCTTTTCAGCTTTTTTATCGCCAGATCGAGCGCATCAAACCATCGCGCAGACTCGTAGAGAAAGTCAATTCGTCGGCCGCTTACTGGGAACTTGTAGCCCTTCCTCTGTAGCTCCTCCCAGATCTCCTGCCCCGACAGGTGCTGATACGGGATGCCGTATCTCTTTACCGCGTTGACGATCCCGCTTGCCATGAACTGAAGCTCTGGATCATTAGGATCGTACATGTTGTTTGAATGGGACGTACAGAGAGATTATTGTTTATTTCTATTAACCATTGCTAGCCCGTGTCACTAGAGTGGCTTGCCCGACTGAAACCAGTTCTCTTTGGGTTTTTCGTCATAGACCACTATGACGTGCTCTGGTTTTGTTTTCAAGATCTGCACTGCCGCATCGGTTACCGCCTTTGCAAACTCGTCTTTCTGCTCTTTTGTCCTGCAGGG